>JACRCJ010000013.1 GCA_016219075.1 Deltaproteobacteria bacterium
CCGTCCTATTCCGGACCTGTTTTTAAGCGCCGTTGCCGGGCTAAACGGTCCTGTTTAGAATCTGTCTCCAAAAAAACTGCATCCCGCCCTTTAACCCGGCCCGTGAGGGCAGGTCCCTTATCTCTTTGGCTATCTCCCTGTAACAGACACTGGCCCTTGTGTCCGGGTAGACCTCCATGACGGCCTGTTGTCTTATAACCGCCCTGGGCACGTTCTCGTCATGGAGCACGCAACCGACGTAGTCCACCGAGGCATTCAGGAACCTTTCGGCCGCGAGGCTTATCTTCCTGTAGACCTCGACAGCCTCTTTCCTGGACTTAACCTGGTTTACCAGAAGCTTGAAGGTCCTCTCCCCGTGTTTGCGAAGGAGCACCTTCATCAGCGCGTAGGCGTCCGTTATGGAGGTAGGCTCCGGCGTGACCACTACGACTATCTCCTGAGCGGCGATGTTAAAGAAGAGCACATTGCTCGATATCCCGGCGCCGGTATCGATGATCATCAGGTCGAACTCGGCCCCCATGTTCTCAAGGTGGGACGCCAGCGAAAGCCTCTCCTCCGTCGACAGGTCCGTCAACTCGGTGACCCCGGAGCTTGCCGGGAGTATCATGATCCCGGACGGCCCCTTGACCATCACCTCTTCGATGGTCTTTTCACCCCTTAAAAGATGGCCGAGATTGTACTTCGGCGCGAGCCCGAGGAGCACATCGAGGTTTCCGAGCCCGAGGTCGGCGTCGAGCAGCAGCACCCTTTCACCCATCTCTGCGAAGGCCACCGCGAGGTTCACCACGGAGTTGGTCTTTCCTACCCCGCCCTTCCCGCTGCTTACCGCTATCACTCTGGTCTGAACGCCGGTCTGCATATATTCCCCTTCGCTTTCAACGATACTTCTAAGCGTTACCGCCTGGTCCATTAACCTTCTCCTTAATTCGGCATGAAGAAATTTAAGAGTCTCTCTTTCGTCGCTATCTCGATGTCTTCCGGCACGCTTTGACCGCTTGTCAAAAAGGCCACCGGGCGCGCCGCGAGCACCGTTGTGTTTATGATCGGCCCGTAGACGGACCCCTCGTCAAGCCTTGTGAAGGTAAGCGAGTCTATCGGGACCCTCGCAAACCCCCTGACCGACTCGTAGAGCGAGTCGTCCCTTGTCTGGGAGCTTAAGACCAGGTTGAACCTCATCTCCGGGCTTATGCTGGCGATCTCGTCAAGCTGCTTCATCTGTTCCGGGTCCCTGGCGCTCCGTCCCGCGGTGTCGATGAGGATAAGGTCTTTGTCCCTGTGGACGCCTATGCAGGAAGCGAGCTCCCCCGGGGTCTTCGCCACCTCCACCGGGACTCCGATAATCTTGCCGTAGACCTTGAGCTGCTCCGAGGCGGCTATCCTGTATGTGTCCATCGTGAGAAGCGCTATTTTTCTCTTTCTCTTGATGGCCTGCATGGCCGCAAGCTTCGCTATGGTGGTCGTCTTTCCGACTCCGGCAGGGCCAACGAAAGCGACCACGCCCTTTGACGCGAGCGGGTCTTTTACGCTTATCCTCTCCGAGACCCTGTTCTTCATGTATGACTTCAGGTAGCCTATATCGGAGGCGTTCTCGGCGGTGGCGGACTTGAAAGCGCTCATCAGTACCTTTTGCGTCAGCCTTCTGTCGATCCCGTTATTGGTGAACTCCTCCTCAAGCCTGGTGAATATCTCGGTGGCCGGTATTTTGGACTGAGATATGAGCGCCCTCCAGAACTCCTTGAGTTCCTTCAGTTCCTTGAGCTCCTTTTCTATGGCAGGGCTGAGTTCCCCGCGGGCCCCCGATGCCGCGGACGGCGGGAGGCTGCCTCCCCCGGCGGTTTTACGGTCCGGCATTGAAGACGGCAGAGGCCCCCTTCCGCCGCCGCTGCCGAAAGTCCCATCTGAGATGTTGAGGTCCATGGGGCTTGAGAGGTCGTAATCGATAGCCGCCACTACCTCATAAAGCCCGGTGGCGGCCCTCTTGGTAGAGAGTATGAGGGCGTCCTCGCCGAGCTCCGCCTTTATCATCCGCATCGCCTCTTTCACGGTCGCGCCTGTAAACTTTTTGATATGCATTTTATAACCTCACTACCTTCAGGGTCTGTACCTTGACATTATTTGATACCTCGTTGTGAGAGATCACCGGGACCAATGGGAAGCTCCTCTCGGTAAGCCTTCTTACGAACCTTCTGGTCTGGTGCGAGGCGAGAAGGACCGGCTGGTGCCCTCTGGAGACGACGTCTTCAACGGTCTCCTTGATCTTCCCGATTATGCGCTGTGCCAGGTTCGGCTCTATGCTCAGAAACGACCCCTGAGGAGTTTCATGGACAGCCTTTGAGATCGCCTCCTCTATCTCCTGGTTAAGCGCTACGACCTGTATGACCGAATCCGCACCCTGGTGCGTCTTTGAGATCTGCCTGGCGAGGTTCATCCTCACGTACTCGGTCAGAAGGTCAGAGTCCTTCGTCATCGGCGCGTAGTCGGCCAGCGTCTCAAGTATCGTCTGGATGTCCCTCACGGAGACCCTCTCCTTAAGGAGGTTCTGAAGCACCTTCTGCACCCCTCCGAGGCTCAACAGTCCGGGCACAAGCTCTTCGACGACCTTCGGATGGCTCCTGGAGACCTTGTCAAGGAGGTTCTGGACCTCCTGGCGGCCGAGTATCTCGAAGGCGTGCGACTTTACGACCTCTGTTATGTGGGTTGCCACTATCGCCGAGTGGTTCACGACCGTGTAGCCCATCATCTGAGCCTTCTCCTGCATGGCGTCAGGCACCCATATCGAGGGCAGGCCGAAGGCCGGGTCCACTGTGGGCACGCCGTCAAGCCCTTCCTGGGCGTTGCCCGGGTCTATGGCGAGCGAATGGCCCGCGAGAAGCTCTCCTCTGGCGACCTCTATTCCTTTGACGAGGAACACATACTCCGAGGGTTTTACCTGGAGGTTGTCTTTTATGTGCACGGACGGGACGACTACCCCCATGTCCTCTGCGAACTGTTTTCTTATCGCCTTTATCCTCTCAAGTAGCTCTCCGCCCTCCGTGGAATCGACCAGCGGGATAAGCCTGTAGCCGACCTCGAGGCCGAGCGTGTCTACAAGCGGGATCTCCTCGACGGACTCTTTTTTGGTCTGGGGCTTTGCGGCCTTTTCGGCTGCGGCGGCCTCTTCTTCGTCTTTTCTGACCTCGGCGGACTTGTATACGAGATAACCGATACCGCCGGTTATGACAGAGAGTATGAAGAACGCCAGATGTGGAAGGCCAGGGATGATGCCGAAGAGCGCGAGCATTGCCGAGGCAATGAGGAGCGGCTTGGGCTGTATGAGGAACTGCTTGCCGATGCTCGAACTCAGGCCCGATTCGGTATTGACGTTAGCCACTACCAGACCCGCGGCGGTCGAGATGATAAGGGCCGGGATCTGGGCCACAAGGCCGTCGCCGACCGTAAGGAGCGTGTAAATCCTGGCAGCGTCCCCGACGGACATCCCCTGCTGGAGGACCCCGATGATGAGCCCGCCTATGATGTTTATCGCGGTGATGAGTATTCCGGCAACGGCGTCTCCCCGTACGAACTTGCTCGCTCCGTCCATGGCCCCGTAGAAATCCGCTTCGAGCGCAACGGCCTTTCTTCTGCCGCGCGCCTCCTCGTCTCCGATGAGACCGGCGTTAAGGTCGGCGTCTATGGCCATCTGCTTGCCGGGCATCGCGTCGAGAGTGAACCTGGCGGCCACTTCCGCGATCCTTCCGGCGCCTTTCGTGATGACGGCGAAGTTTATGATGACGAGTATCGCGAAGACCACGAAACCTACGGCGTAGTTCCCGCCGACGACGAAGTTGCCGAATGATTTGATGACCTGACCGGCGGCCGAGGGACCCTCGGAGCCGTGCAGCAGTATCAGCCTCGTGGAAGCCACGTTCAACGAGAGCCTGAACAGAGTGGTTATCAGGAGTAGGGTCGGAAAGGTCGAAAAATCGAGCGGCTTCTTGAGATGGACCGCGACCAGGAGGATCAGGATCGCAATCGTTATGTTGAAGGTCAGAAGAAGGTCGAGTATTATGGCCGGCACCGGGAGTATCATCACTATCAGTATCCCGACTATGCCGACCGGAAGTAAAAACTCGGAACCTTTTCTCATCATGCCCAGATTTTCAGTTATGCCTGCCATTTCATAAACCCCATTTCCCGTATTTCCGGTTGATTTCAGTTAGCCCTTGCTCTCGATTTGAGCCTGTAAACGTACGCCAGCACCTCGGCTACGGCCTTGTAGAGGCTCACAGGGACCTCTTTGCCAATCTCCACGCTTTTGAAGAGCGTTCTCGCAAGCGGCTTGTTCTCGACGAGCGGGACCCTGTGCTTTTTTGCTATTTCCCTTATCTTTTCGGCGACGAAGTCAGCGCCTTTCGCCACGACTATCGGGGCGTCCGCCTTCGTCTTGTCGTACTTTATGGCTACGGCCAGATGCGTCGGGTTGGTCACGACGACATCGGCCGCCGGGACATCCTGCATCATCCTCTTCCTGGCAAGCTCCCTCTGTATCGACTTTATCCGCGCCTTCACATTGGGGTCGCCTTCCATCTCCTTCATCTCCTCCCTGACCTCTTCCTTGGTCATCCTGAGGTTCTTCTCGAAGTTCCACTTCTGGAAGAGATAGTCGACCAGGGCTATGAGGACAAGGACCCAGACGGTCTTTGTCATTATGGAGACCGATACTTTGGCGATGTATGTGAGCGAGCTTACCGTCTCCATCTCCATGAGGAACGGCATGGTCGCCCATTCCCTGGCGACGTTTACATAGACCACGTAACTCAGGATGGAGACCTTGAGGACGGACTTGACGAGTTCGGCCACCGCGTTCATCGAAAAGAGTTTCTTCGCGCCGGAGACCGGGTTTATCCTCTTGAAGTCAGGCGTTATCGGCTTTCCGGAGAGCGAAAAGCCGTTCTGAAGTATGTATGCTACTGCGCCGCAGACCGGGATCATGAGGACAGGCACCATGATAAGAAAGAACTTGAAGGTTATATGGCCGAAGAGCCCGCTTAAGTCCTTTGCCGTAAGCTCGCCGCCGTATGTCCGTGAAAAAGACTCCCGCATGAAATCAGTTACACCCGTTACGATCCACAGGCCCGTGAAGTACAGGATCACGAGGCCGCCGATTATTACGAAAAGGGTGGAGATCTCCTTTGAGACGGCGAAGCTGCCGTCCTGCCTCGCCTGTTCCCTTCTTCGCGAGGTAGGTTGCTCTGTTTTATCCTGTTCCTGGTCGGACATGTCACATCACCCTTATGAGTGAAAATACCCCTTCCCACATCCGCTCAAATACTGCCTGCGAGGCGGTCTCGAAGACCGGCATTGAGAGGGCTATCATCACGAAACCCGCGAAGATCGTCACAGCGAAACCCACTACGAACATGTTGAGCTGAGGGACCGTTCTCGCCATTATCCCGAGGGCGACGTTTATGAATATCAGTATCGCTATCACCGGGGCCGAGAACTTTACGGCAAGTATGAATATCTCTCTGGAAAAGACGATGATGTTCTCCATGAGGGCCCCTGAGAAATGGAACCCGTACGGAGGAATGATCTCGAAGCTCTTTTCGAGGGCCATGATTATCATCAGGTGCCCGTTGACGCTCAGGAACAGAAGGAGGGTGAAGATGCTCATGAGCTTTCCGAGCACGGTGACCTGCGCGCCGTTTATAGGGTCGTAGGCACTGGCCATGCCTATGCCCATCTGAAAGCTGGCGACCTGTGCCGCGAACTCTATGCCCGTAAATACAAACCTCATGCAGAGCCCTATCGAGGCGCCTATCATGGCCTCTCCCGCAAGGCTCACGGTCATGCCGAGGGTCGTCTCCGGCATCGCCACATAGGGAGCAAGCGGCGAGAGTATCAGGGCTATGAGGACCGTGAGGCCCATCTTTACCTGCATCGGGACGTTTACCGCGCCGAATACCGGGGCCGTGAATATGATCGAGGCCGTCCTTGTAAGGACGAAGAGGAAGGTCGATGAGTTTGAAAGTATGAACTGTACGATGTCCATTGTTATCCCTGTGTCACCTGATGTAGTTCGGTATGTTGGTGAATATCCCGGTCGTAAAGGCGATCATCTTCTGCATGATCCAGCCCGAGAGCGCAAGAAGGACAAGGAAAACCGCTATGATCTTGGGCACGAAAGCAAGCGTCATCTCCTGGATCTGCGTGACGGCCTGGAATATGCTGACCGCGAGGCCGACGACCATGCCGACTATGAGTATCGGGGCCGAGATGACAAGGATCACTTCTATCGTCTGCCTGCCTATGCTTGTCACGAATTCCGGCGTCATCTTCTTTTCCCCCTTTTAATTGAAGCTCTGCACGAGAGAGCCTACGAGCAGGTACCACCCGTCCACGAGCACGAATAGCATGAGCTTGAACGGGAGCGAGATCATCACCGGAGGGAGCATCATCATGCCCATCGACATCAATACGCTCGCCACTATCATGTCTATTACGAGAAACGGCAGGTAGATCAAAAACCCTATCTGGAACGCCGTCTTGAGCTCGCTTGTCACGAAGGCCGGGATGACCGCGAGCGTTGAGATATCCTCTTTCGTCTTCGGCGTATCCGATTTGGAGAGCTTGATGAAGAGCTCGATGTCCTTTTCCCTCGTGTTCCTGAGCATGAACTCCCTTAACGGGTTTATGGCGTTCGTAAAAGCGGCTTCCTGCGTGAGGGCGCCTGCCATGTAAGGCTTTAACGCCTTTTCGTTAATAGTGTTGAGGGCCGGCGACATTACGAAAAAAGTAAGAAAGAGCGCAAGCCCGATGACGACCTGGTTGGGGGGCGCCTGCTGAACGCCGATGGCCTGCCTTAAAAGCGAAAATACTATCACGAGCCTCGTAAACGATGTCATCATCAGCAGTATCGCCGGGGCGAGCGTGACGACGGTCAGGAGGAGCACTATCTGGATGGCCGTGGCCACGCCCTGAGGAGAGTTCTGCCCGCCTACCGAGAGGTTTACGCTCGGCAGCGTCAGAGGGTCGGCCCCGAAGGCGGCCGTTGAGAGCGTGGCCCCGGCGAGCGCCGCGATGATTATCAGGTTTTTTTTCTTCATTCCGTCCGTACCGAATACTCAGTTAAAGAGGCTTAAAATGTTACGCGGCCCGGAGCCTGCGGCCCTTTTGAGCTCCTCGACCGATTCGTTCTTTTCAAGCTTCGTCAGGAAGCTGACCGAGGTCGGAGTAACCCCGAGGACGAACACCTCTCCGGCGACTTCCACTATCGTAAGGTTCTTTTTCTGCCCGAGAAAAAATGTGTTCAAGACCCTTACCGGATTCGCCACCCTGACGCTTTTGCCCTTGCCGGACCTCTTCAGGTAGTACTTCAGGGCGTACAGAGAGACGCCGAGGAGCCCCATGACGAAGGTAAGCGTTATGATCGCCTTTATGAGGAGGTATGTGTAAGAGTCCGTCATTTAAGCTTGTTTATCCTTTCGGAGGGGCTTACTATGTCGGTGAGCTTCACGCCGAACTTCTCGTTCACGACTACGGCTTCGCCCCTTGCTATGAGCTTCCCGTTGACGAGTATCTCCATCGGCTCCCCCGCCAGCTTTTCAAGCTCCACCACCGTGCCCTGCCCGAGCTGCAGGAGTTCGTTTACGAGGATCCTGGTCCTGCCTATCTCCACCGAGACCGTGACCGGGATGTCGAGTATCATCTCCAGGTTAGCCACGCTGCCCATGCTCTCGGTCTTCAAGGTGTTGAAACTCGCCGGTTTCGCCGAAGATGCCTGGGGAGCCGCCTTATCCTCCGAAAAAGCCTCGCTCCACTGGTCGTCTATCGACTTGTTGCAGCCGCCGGCCTCCTGATTCGTATCTACACTGTTTTCACTCATTTGCCCAACCCCCTTCTTTTAGCGCTGATACTATCTGTAAAGCGTAGTTGTTGTCCTGCACGCCCGGGGCCGCCAGGAATTTGTGTATCCCCTCGACAGCCACCACCAGCGGGTCCCTTGCCTTCCTGTCAAGCTGGATGATGTCGCCGGCCTTGAGGGTTACAAGCTCCGAGACATTTATCCTCGCCTTTCCTATCTCGCTTGAGATGGTAAGCGGCACCCCTCCGAACTGGTCTTTCAGCGTCGCGCTCCACTTATTGTCGGAGGCGTCCGTGTCGACCTTGTTCGTGCCGTAGATCTTCTCCTTTATGGGCTCCAGCGAGCCGTACGGGATACAGAAGAAGAACTTGTTTGTCCCGGTCTCTATGTCCATCCTGAAGGTCGAGACCACCACAGGCTCGGTGTGGGCCATGATGTTCACGAACTGCGGGTTCATCTCGGACCTTAAGAGGTTGAAGCGCACCGGGTGGACCGGCTGCCATATCTCGCTCATCTCGCCGAGCATCACATCCACGACTTTCCTTACCACGGCCTGCTCGACATTCGTGAAATCCCTTCCCTCTATGCGGGTATGGAACCTGCCGTCCCCGCCGAAGTAGCTGTCTACGATGATAAAGACAAGGTTCGGGTCTATGACGAGAAGCCCCTGTCCCCGGAGCGTCGAGAACTGGTATACGTTCAGGCTCGAAGGCACCTGTATGTTTTTGAGGAACTCTTCGTACTTCATCGTCTTTATGCCTTCGGGGTTCACATCCACCGTCTTTTTCAGGACATTGAATATGGAGGTCCTGACCGAACGGCTGAACTTCTCGTTTATCATCTCCAGGGCGGCCATCCTGCCCCTTATCGCCCTCTCCTGCTTTCTAAAGTCGTACGGCCTGACGGAATCAGTTATCTCGACCTCTTTTTCAGCCTCGGTCTTGATGTCTCCGTTTGAAAGGCCCTTCAGGAGCGCGTCTACTTCGACCTGTGACAGAATCTGCTCGGACATGTAAAACCCCTTTTTGCCCCTTACTGGATCACGAATTCCGTGAAGTACGCCGTTTTGACCTTGCCCTTGTGAAGGAACTGGTTGACCCTGGCCACTATCTCGTCACGCATCTGGTATTTGCCCTCCACCGTGCCGATGTCGGAGTAGCCCTTGCTGGAAAGCAGTATGATCAGCGAGTCCCGTATCTGCGGGGTCTGGGCCGTGAGCTCTTCAGAGGATGTGTTTGAGGTCAGCTCAAGGTTTATCGTGAGTTTCAGGTACCTCGTGCCTGAGTTGTCCAGAAGGTTTACGATAAACGGCTCAAGGTTGAATATCGATCCCGAGTTTTTGTTCGAGGCCTCCTGGCCGCCTCCCTGGCTCGCGGCCTCTTCGGTACTGTGGCCACCTTCAGCCTTCGCCCCTGATTTACCCTTGAGGAAGAAGAAACCGCCTGCCCCGACCGCGATGACCACCGCGGCTATTATGCCGATGAGCATCCCTTTTCCCTTCTTCTTGGGAGCGGCTGCGTGCTCTTCGTGCTTGTCCTTTTCTTTTTCCGCCGACATATGACCTCCCTCCTGATTGATGCTGAAACACCCTGTATGCGTATCTTCTTGTATACCTTGGCGCAGATAGAGTGCAATACCCGTGCCAGAGAGACGGCAGAGAAAACAGAGCCAGGGTCCATCGCATAACTATATGTATTTCTTGGCTATTTTAGAATGCGCGCTTGAGGGCTGAATCGTACTTAAGCTCTACAAAGGGGCTTAGTCAAATGATTGAATGGAGAGATGTCATAATTCTGACTCGGCGGGGGCGGGAATATCCGTTGCGTTAAGATTGAGCGTGAGACGAAAAAAAAGGGCCGGGCATGCTTAACGCAAGCCCGGCCCCTTGAACCCAAGCCTATTACTACCGTTTGAGGTTCACAAGCTCGTTTAAGAGCTCGTCCGTGGTGGTTATGATCTTTGAGTTGGCCTGAAAGCCCCTCTGAGCCGTTATCATGTCGACGAACTCCTGTGAAAGATCGACATTTGAGAGTTCCAGCGTGCTCGACTGTATGAGACCCCTTCCGGAGCTGCCGGGGCTGCCGATAAGCGCCTGGCCCGAGTCGAATGTCTCGTTGTAGAGGTTTTTGCCTGCGCTTGAAAGCCCGACGGGGCTCGCGAAATCGGCCAGAAGCACCTGCCCGAGCGTCAAGTCCTTGCCGTTTGAGAATATGCCGCTTATTATGCCGTCCTGGTCGACCGATATCCTCTGGAGGTTTCCTGACGAGTATCCGTCCTGCGAGAGCATGGATACGCCCGAAGCGGTCCCGTACTGAGTGGTGCCGTCGGTGCCGGTCCCGCCCTGCGCCAGGCTGCTTCCGAAGTCGAAGGCTATAGTCTGGCCCTGCGCGGCTCCGCCGGTAAAGTTGAAGCCGCCGGTGGGGTATGTGATGCCTGTTTCGGAGTAGAGGGCCCCGTTGGTGTTGAAGGTCACGGTGCCTCTTGCCTGGACCTCGGTAGCGCCGCTTGTGGTATCCGTGCCGTTCACCACCGCGTACCAGTCCCAGTTGTTGCCGGTCGCGCCGAGCGAGTCCTTCCTGAAGTACAGCGTCACGACATGGCCGTTGCCGAGCGAATCGAATACCGTCACAGGGGTCGAGAAGTCGGAGGTATCACCGGCCTTGGCTAAGAAAAAGTCCCCGGCAGCCACATTGCTCGTAGTGCTGGCGCCTGCGGCTATCGGCCCGGAGGCGGCGTTAAAGCCCAAAAGCGCCGACGAGGTCGAAAGCGGGTTTATCCAGTCGAAGGCCAGAGTGCCTGTGTTGCCGGTATTGTTGGTTATCGTAAAGAGTCCGGTCTGGTCGTCGTAGGCGACATTATAGGTATCCGTGGTTCCGTTTGCGGCTTCAAGGGCCGATTTTATGGCGGCGCCCGCTGCGGTGCCAGTGGATGCGGAGCCAGAGGCGAGCCCGCCGTTTGTCACCAGGCTGGCCGTAAGCCAGGTCGTGCCGCCGTCGATGCTGAACCTGATGTTGTCGTTTGTTCCGGCTGTGAAGACAAAGCCGTTAATGGGCGCGTTGGAGTCAAGGTTCGCCGTGAGAGTGGCGTTTGCGGTCGGGTTTGGCGCTATGGTCTTTGTGGAAAGGCGCAGGTCCTGCACGGTGTTCTGAAGCGTGCCGGCTGAGTTCGCCATGTAGCCCTGCAGCCTCATGCCGTTCGCGCTTGATATGTAGCCGTCCTTGTCGGTCTGGAACTGGCCGGCCCTCGTGTAGTAGTTGCTGTTGAGGATCGGGTCCTTTACGATATAGAAGCCGTCGCCGCTTACGGCCATGTCCAGCGAGTTGCTCGTGCTCTCGAAGGCGCCCTGCGAGAACATCTTCTGGATGCTTGTCATCTTCACGCCGAGGCCTATCTGGTTTGTGCCTGAGCCGCCTGACAGGGTCTGGCTAAGCACGTCGTCGAAGATGACCCTGCTGCCCTTGAAGCCGACCGTGTTGGAATTGGCGATATTGTTGCCGATGACCGAGAGCTTGCTCATATTCGCGTTAAGTCCGCTTACGCCCGTGTACAATGATGACTGCATGGTGTATCCTCCTTTTTATCTGTATATTCCTTTTAGTTTGTTCTGGCCTATTTCTTTCCCGTCCACCAGAAGGTTTGCGTTGCCCGAGTCGAAGTTTACTCCGGAGACCTGACCGAAGACATATGTGTTGGCCGATACCGCGTTGTCGGCGGAGTCCCTGGCGGTCACCGTAAACCCGTAGAAGCCCTGCGGGGCCTGTTGACCGGAGTTGTCCGTGCCGTCCCATGCGATGTCGTGGATGCCGGAGGGTTGAGCGCCGCCGTCGATCGTCTTGACGAGCTTGCCTGAGAGATCGAATATCGAGACCTTTACGCTTGAGGCCGCCCCGGTAAGGTCATAGCCTACCTTGACGGGAGCGCCTGAGTAAGCGAAGTCGCTGCCTTCGGCCTTTACGCTCCTGCCTATGAGGTTTGCCGAGTTGCTGTTCTTGAGCGCCGCCATGCCCGAAGAGATCCCGTCCATGCTCTTATTGAGGTTCGTTATGCCCTCGAGCGAGCTGAACTGCGCGAGCTGGGCGACGAACTCCGTATTGTCCGTCGGGTTCAGCGGGTCCTGGTTCTGAAGCTGCGTGACCAGGAGCTTTAGAAAGTCGTCTTTGCCGAGAGCGCCGTTGGCCGTCTTCGCCGCCTGACCCGGCGTGCCGGCCGTAGCCGGAGAAGCTGTTCCGTTTATGACCATAGTACTGCCTCCTGTATACTGCTTAAGCGAAAAGGTCCACCCCGCCTGAAGCCCTGCGGGTATTTTCAGACTGGATGTAAGGTCTTGTCTCTATCGTATTATCGGGTCTTTGAGCGTGGCCGCCCCAGTGGCTCCGGCCGCCATACGGGTTCTCTCCCGGGGCGCTCTCCGAAAACCGGGCGGAGCTTTCTGAAAAGGCGTTCGCGCCGAGTTCGACCGTGTATCTGTCGAGCGTAAGCCCCTGTCTGGCGAATACTTCCCTGAGCTTTCCCGAATCCGAATCAAGTATGGTCTTAGCGGCTTCGCTCTCCACGACGATCCTGGCCTTCACCGAACTCTCCTCTATGCTCATCCTTATATGGAGAACGCCGAGGTGCTCCGGCGCAAGGTTCAAGCTTACCTCCCTGCCGTTCCCCCCGAGGCTCATCCTGACTCCTGTAGAGAGTTTCTCAAAGACCGCCTCCGGCTTTACGGACTCAACGGGTTTTGCGCTCAGCGCGTCTACCGGAAACTTTTCGGTGTTGACATGAATGGCGCCGTGAGAAAGACCGGTTACTGGACCGGCCTTGAGTCCAGCCTCGCCCTTGGCGCCTTTTTCATCCCGGTTCTCAGATAGGTCAGACCCGCTTGGCTTAGCAGCCGGATAAAGTGGGTTGTCCCGGTTCCCGGCAACAGGTCCGGCGCTCTCGCCTCCGGCGTTAAGCTCATCGGTACGAAGTGCGGCCGCATGGTCCGGCGCCGGGAGGTTCCTGTGGTCCTTAACCGCCTCTACAGCCGCTTTTGCCTGCTCAGGAGCCGGAGTGTGCCCTGTGTCAGGTTGGTCCTGGTCAATAACCGCCTC
>JACRCJ010000293.1 GCA_016219075.1 Deltaproteobacteria bacterium
GTCTTGAACTTCTCCCTCGTGGTCCTGTTTATCCTCGTGATGGCGTTCATGAGCGCGTCAACGGAGCTCGTGAGGTCGGTCTGCTGGTCAAGGAGGAACTGGTGCCTCCTTTCAAGGTCGGCGTACTCCTCGAGGGCCGAAAGGCTCACTTCTCCGAGCGAGGCTATCTTCTCCCTGAGGTCGTTTTTCCTCGCCTCAAGGGAGCTTATATCCGGCCCGGCTTCGTCTTCGACGGCCTCGACCCTGTAGGTCGAGATGTCGGTAGAGTACTTCTCCGTTATCTTCTCCCTGAGGTTGCCGATGGAGAGCTCCATCTCCTTGATCTCTATCGTAAGCTCGCCCTTGAGTTCCTGGGACTCCGAGTACTCGGATTTGAGAGCCTTGAGCTCGGCCTCTATGCCCTTGATATTTTCAGAGAGAGCGTTGAGGAGCTCGGTCTTTTCAACCTCGACCCTCTTGACATTCTCCGTCTCGCCGAGGAGCCTCTCAAGCCTCTCCTTTATTGCGGCGACCTGCTCGGCCTTCCCGGCGGCCTCGGTTCTCCCGCGCTCTATCTCGGACTTTTTAAGCTCAAGCCTTCTGTCGGTCTCTTCGATTGAGCGCTCTTTTTCGGAGACCTGTTTGGCGAGCGACCCGTGCCTCTCCCTGGTCTCTGCGAGCGTGACCCTTATTTCGGTTACTACCTGGTTGAGGGACTCCTTTTTGGAGGCGAGCGCCGTGATGTTTTCCGCGATGGCCGAAAGGCGCGCCTCCCTTTCGGCTACGGTCTTCTCAAGGATGTCTCTCTCCGAGGAGAGAGAGTCTTTTTTCGCGGATATCTCGGAGAGCCTTCTGGCCGCCTCGACGATATCCGAGGCGAGGGTGTCGCGGGTCTTCTCAAGCCTTGAGAACTCGTCTTCGTGCCTCTTGAGCTCGCTTTCAAGGTTTACCTTCTCGATGTCCGCCGCGTGGAGTCGCTCCCTGCAGTCCTCTATCGCCGCCTTGGTGGAACGCAGATTCTCTTCCGTCTCCCTGAGCCCGGCCTCTACGGAGCCGAGCCTGCCTTCAAGCCCGGCTACCCGCGCCCTAATCTTCTTTATCTCGTTTTTCTTCTGGAGTATCCCGCTCTCCGAGCCGAGCGCGGCCCCGCCGGTTATGATGCCCTGCGGGTCTATTACATCCCCGTCGAGGGTGACTATCGTCTTGTACAGGCCCTCTTCCCGCCAGACCCCGAGGGCGTCCGAGAGGTTGCCGACTATGATGGTGTCGGCCAGAAGGTGGTTTACGATCGTATCGTACCCGTCCTTTATCTTTATCTCGGAGACGAGCTCTTTGGCGCCCGAAAACCGGATCCCGCCGGCGGCGGGCACCGGGTTTGCCGAAGCCCTCAGGTCCCTGACAGGGATGAAAGTGCCCCTGCCGCCTGAGTTGGCCTTCAGGTACTCTATCGCCTCGACCCCGGTCTTCTGGCTCTCCACTATGATGTACTGGAGCCTGTCGCCCATGACGGCCTCGACTGCCTTCTCGTATCCCGGGTTCGCCTCTATCACATCGGCTATGAGGCCGTGGACCCCGCCCCGCTCGCCCTTGAGCATTATGGCTTTTGCGCCGCCATGGATGTTCTCGAAGTTCTTTTCCATCTCTTCGAGGGTCGCAAGCATCGCCGAGGCCCTTGAGTACTCGTCTTTAAACCTGTTGAACTCCGTTTCGCCCGCGGCCCTGGCGGCCTCAAGTCCTTCAAGGGTCTCCCTGATGCCTTTGAGCTCGGCCTCGACGGACCCCTTCTTGCCGGCCGACTCATTGATATTCGAGCGCAGGGCCCGTAGCGGCTCCTCTTTTGAGGCTATGGCCCTTAAGATTTCTTCCTTTTCGGTCTCAGCCCGGGCCTCCCGTACCCTCAAGCTCTCCTCGTCCCTGAGGAGCGTCTGTATGGAGTGCCTGATGTCGGTCAGGCGCGCGGCGGCCTTCATCGTCTCGGCCTTCTCGGCCCGCCCCTCTTCCTCCCTTGACTTCAGTTCGCTTGCGAGCGCTTCCAGGAGCCTGGAGTTCTCGTTGAGCTTCGCGCTCTCGCCCCCGATCGTCGAGGCGAGCCCGGTCAAAGACCCGCGAAGGTGCTCTATGAGCTCTATGGAGCCGGCCTTGCCCCTCTTGAGGTCCTCTATCTCCTCGGTGAGCCTCTCTTCGGTCCTTGTAAGCTCGTTTATGCGGATACGGGCCAGCTCGCTTGCGCGCTCCTCGTTGGCGATGAGCTTTTCAAGCTCGAAGACCTTCTCGCGTACAGCCCTGAACGCGCCCTCGGCCTCCATGTGCTCGACCTTAACCGAATCGGCCATGGCCTCGCGCGCGGTTATCCGGTTCATGTGCGCGATCTCGCGGTCCTTTATCTCTTCAAGCTGCGCCACGAGGCCGTCGAGCCCGTCCTTCATCCTCTTGAACTCAAGGCTGGAGAGATGAAGGTCCACGGTCGTAAGCTCTTCGCGTATCGCCTTGTACCTCTCGGCCTTTTTCGCCTGACGGTTAAGGGAGTTGAGCTGGCGTTTCACCTCGCTTATGATGTCGGAAACCCTCGTGAGGTTCTCTTTTGTGGCCTCAAGCCGTCTTAACGCGGCTTCCTTCTTGTGCTTGAACTTGTTTATGCCGGCGGCCTCTTCGAAGATGACCCTTCTGTCCTCGGGCTTGGCGTTGATGAGCCAGCCGACCTGGCCCTGCTCTATTATGGAGTACGCCCTTGAGCCTATGCCGGTGTCGGTGAAGAGGTCCACTATGTCGCGGAGCCTTGAAGGGACCTTGTTGATGGAGTATTCGCTCTCGCCGGACCTGTAGAGGCGCCGTCCGATCTCTATTTCGGTGAAGTTGGCGAACCGGGAGGGGGCCGCTCCGCTGTCGTTTGAGAATGTCAGGACGACTTCGGCCATGCCGAGCGGTTTTCTTGTCTCGCTCCCGTTGAAGATGACGTCTTCCATGTGTTTTCCGCGAAGATGCCTTGCGTTCTGCTCTCCGAGGACCCACCTTATGGAATCGACGATATTACTCTTTCCGCACCCGTTCGGGCCTATGACGGCCGAGGTGCCGGAGGAAAAATTGAGCGAGACTTTGTCTACAAAGGATTTAAAACCATGAATTGTAAGTCTTTTTATCTTCATCCGCTTCCCCTGTGGTATTGGCCACAAATCGTAACAAAGTTTAAATGGTTTGTAAAGTAAAAAAAACACTATAGAAAGTATAAAAAATGATACTAAAACACTATATGTAGATAAATGATGGGGGTTCCGGCACTACGGGCAGAGGGGGCGAGAACCCCGGTTCAGAGTCTCTGAAAAAGGCCGTTCCCGAAGGTGTAAAAGCGCAGGTGTTGTTCTTATTATACTGCCTGCGGGGGCGTAAGACGCCGGGCATGAGTAGCAAGGTTTGGCATGGCGCAAAACGGGCGACGGAAGGTCAAAGGCCCCTGAAGACGGGAAAAAAGCCCCGGGGCCGTGGACTGATGCGAGCCGCCTTAAAGCGAACCCCCCTCTCTTTTTAAAGAGAGGGGGGGCGGGGCGTCTCTATGGTCTGTGGTCTTCTTATTTCTTCTTGGGGAACCTGATGGCCGCCTGCGCCGCGGCAAGCCGCGCTATCGGCACCCTGAACGGCGAGCATGAGACATAGTCGAAGTTGTTGATATGGCAGAACTCCACGGAGGACGGGTCTCCTCCGTGCTCTCCGCATATGCCGACCTTGAGGTCCTTTTTCACCTTCCTGCCCTTCTCGATGGCCATCTTTATGAGGAGCCCCACCCCGTCGCGGTCGAGAGACTGGAACGGGTCGCTTGACAGCACGCCCGCCTTCTTCTCGTCCACATAGTCCGGCAGGAACCTTCCGGCGTCGTCTCTGGACATGCCGAGCGTCATCTGCGTGAGGTCGTTCGTGCCGAAGGAGAAGAACTCGGCGACCCCTGCTATCTGGTCGGCCAGAAGGGCGGCCCTGGGGACCTCTATCATCGTCCCGATGAGGTAGCTTATCTTGACCCCCATCTCTTTCATCACGGCGTCGGCTACCGAGCGCGCCCTGTCGGCAAGGACCTTGAACTCCTTGGCGTCTATGATGAGCGGGAGCATGATCTCGGGGGAGACCTTGATATTTTTCTTCCGGCACTCGCAGGCCGCCTCCATTATGGCCCTGACCTGCATGTCGAGTATCTCGGGGTATGTTATGAGGAGCCTACTTCCCCTGTGCCCGAGCATCGGGTTTGCCTCGTGGAGCCTGTCTATCCTTCTTTTCACATGGTGGAAGGGGAGCTCAAGCCTCTGGGCGAGGTGCTTCTGGTCGTTTTCGGAGTGCGGGACGAACTCGTGCAGCGGCGGGTCGATGAGGCGTATGGTCACCGCCTTGTTGTTCATCGCCCTCAATATCCCGACAAAGTCCTTCCTCTGGAAGGGCAGCAGCTGGTCGAGGGACTTTTTGCGGGTCTCCTCGTCCTCGGCGATGATCATCTTCTGTATCGCGATCCTTCTCTCGTCGGTATCGAAGAACATGTGCTCGGTCCTGCAAAGCCCTATGCCCTCGGCGCCGAGCCTTATGGCGTTCTCGGCGTCGTAAGGGGTGTCGACATTGGTCCGCACCTTGAGCGTCCTTAGCTCGTCAGCCCACTTCATCAGGGTGTTGTAGGCGGCCGGGAGCTCCGGTTTCTTAAGCGGCAGCGCGGTCCTGAAGACCTCGCCCGTGGAGCCGTTTATCGTTATCTCCTCGCCCTCTTTTATCAGGGTGCGCCCCACGGAGACGGTCTTGTTGGCGTAGTCTATGAGGAGGTCCTCGCACCCCACTATGCAGCACTTGCCCCAGCCCCTGGCCACTACGGCCGCGTGAGAGGTCTTTCCGCCCGTGGCCGTGAGTATGCCCCTGGCGGCGTGCATGCCCCCGACATCCTCGGGGCTCGTCTCTTTTCTTACGAGTACCACGCTTTTGCCCCCGGCGGCCCAGTCCTCGGCGTCCTTGGCGTTGAATACCACATGGCCTGAGGCGGCCCCGGGCACCGCGGCAATGCCGGAGGCGAAGAGGTTCTTTTTAAGGTCGTCCTGAGGGATGTTCGGGTCTATTACGGGGTAGAAGAGCCCTTCGATGTCTTTGTCGGTAAGCCTCAGGAGGGCGTCTTTTTTGGTGATGAGCTTTTCCCTGACCATGTCCACGGCCATCTTGAAGGCCGCGTGGGGCGAGCGTTTTCCGGTCCTGCACTGAAGGATGTAGAGTTTGCCGTCCTCGATTGTGAACTCTATGTCCTGCATCTCCTTGTAGTGCTTCTCAAGCTTTATCCTTACATCCTTGAGCTGCTTGTATATCCTGGGCATGATGCGCCCGAGGTCGCTCAAGTGTATCGGTGTCCTGGTCCCGGCAACGACGTCCTCGCCCTGGGCGTTCATCAGGAGGTCGCCGTAGAAGGTGTTCTCCCCGGTGTTCGGCTCCCTGGTGAAGCAGACCCCGGTCCCGGAGTTGTCGCCCATGTTGCCGAATACCATCTGCACTATGTTCACGGCCGTGCCCTTGAGGCCCGAGATCTTCTCCACCCGCCTGTAGGTGACGGCCTTCTCGGCCATCCAGGAGCCTATGACGGCGTCTATCGCGCCCTTGAGCTGCTCCGTGGGGTCCTGCGGGAACTCCTTGCCGGTGTTCTCCCGGTAGACGGCCTTGAGGCGCGGTATCAGCCCGGCGAGCTCTTCCTCGTTCACGTCCGTGTCGAGCACGGGGCGAGTCCTGTTGTTGAGCCTTGTCCTTGTCACGCGCTCTTTTATGTCGTCGAACTCGTAGTCGAACTTTGTCCTTGGGATCCCCATGGCCGTGGAGCCGTACATGACGATGAAACGCCTGTAGGCGTCCATGGCGAACCTTCTGTTCGAGGTCTTCTTCGCCAGGCCTTCAACGCTCCTGTCGTTGAGGCCGAGGTTCAGGATCGTCTCCATCATGCCGGGCATCGAGCGCGCCGCGCCGGACCTCACCGAGACCAGGAGCGGGTCTTCGGAGTCGCCGAGCCTTTTGCCGGCGAGCCTTTCAAGCCTTTTGAGGTTCCTGTCCACCTCGGCATGAAAGCCCGGCGGATACTTCCTGGTGTCTTTATAATAGTAGTCGCAGACCTCCGTGGTGATGGTAAAGCCCGCGGGCACCGGAAGCCCGATATTGGTCATCTCGGCCAGGCCGGCTCCCTTTCCGCCGAGGAGGTCCTTCATGTCACCCTTGCCCTCGGCCTTGCCGCCGCCGAAGAAGTACACATACTTTTTAGCCATAAACGATCCTCCGCGAAAATGAATCTATGAATTAAAATTCTCCTCCGTGGAAGACGGAGAATCTTGATGGTACGGAAAATTAAAATTCCCCGCCATAAATGACGTAGAATTTTGATGGTAAGGGAAAATCATTTTTATTTGCCGCTCCTTGACCCTTCGCTAAAGCTACGGGGTTACACAGCGGCGTTCCCATTCAAAAAGTCCCGCAATGTAAGGATAATTTGGGGATTTAAGCGTTGTTAGAAGGTCTTGGAAAAAATTTTTAGACCATAAGACTAACAAAAAAGAGAGCCGATGTCATCAAGTAATTTGCCCGGGTTTTAATACCCTTGACATGTCCTTTGAAGTTTAAGTATTATAAAATATTAACTTTGTCTATTTGACGGACGACCACCGGGGGTTTTAATCACAAAATTCCCTGTAGCTTGCTACAGGGTTTCCTTGTAAAATCCTCCCCCTCGATGGGGGAGGGAAGGGTGGGGGTGAAAACAGGTTTTCACCCTCCCCGCTTCCCGTTGCATCGGAAGAGCGCAACGGGAGCCCAGCCCTCACCATCAAGGGAGGGGAGGATTAAGGAGATACCCCGGAGCTTGCTCCGGGGTGGGTCAATCCCGCCGCCGCTCCATTGAGTATACACGGGATATTAATCTGTGCGTTGCCGCGCCTCTTCGTCACTATCGCCGAAGAGGTCCTCGGCGCGAAGAATAACTGAAAGGTGAAAAGAACAGCATGGCCCATGAACAGATACCGGTCTACATAGAAGACGAGATGAAAAAATCTTACCTGGACTACGCCATGTCGGTAATCGTCGGCAGGGCGCTTCCGGATGTAAGAGACGGTCTTAAGCCCGTGCACAGGCGGATACTCTTCGCGATGCACGAGATGGGGGTGGAGTGGAACAAGCCCTATAAGAAATCCGCCAGAGTGGTCGGAGACGTCATAGGCAAGTACCACCCGCACGGCGACACGGCCGTCTACGACGCGATAACGAGGATGGTCCAGAGCTTTTCGCTCCGCCACCCGATCATAGACGGTCAGGGTAACTTCGGAAGCGTCGACGGGGACCCTCCGGCCGCCATGAGGTACACCGAAGTCAGGATGGCACGGCTCGCAAGCGAGCTCTTGAAGGA
>JACRCJ010000052.1 GCA_016219075.1 Deltaproteobacteria bacterium
ATTTTTATGTTAAGCTCCCGTTCATAATGGTCTTTAAGGAAGCCGCGTGATAAAATCCAGGCCGCAGGGCTCTCGTCACCTTGCCGCAGTGGCGGCATACGTCCTCCTTATCATCCTTTTTTATTCCCCGGTTATATTCGGGGGCAAAAGCCTGCTGCCGTCCCTTTACCAGCCGCACGGCGTAGTTGAAGGCGGGACATACCAGGAAACGCGGCGCACCCCCGTAAACTCATTCAATATAGACTTTGCCACCCCGGCTTATTACGAATTCCCGATAAACAAGCTCACAGGCGACCTTTATAAAAAAGGCGAGCTGCCGCTTTGGAACCCTTACCAGGGCGCGGGCACGCCTCTTGCAGCGCAGTTCTCCACAAGGGTCTTCTTCCCGTACCAGATTCTCGCAAAGATGGCCTCCTCGTGTTAACCGACCTTCATTATCCGGGCTGGCAGGCATATGTGAACGGAAAGAAGGAGAAGGTCCTGAGGGTCAACGGATTGGTAAGGGGCGTTCCGGTAAGCCCGGGCAGGAGCGAGGTGGTATTCAAATACAACCCAGCCACCTTTATAGCAGGGGCTTCGGCCTTTGCCGTTGCCTCTGTCTTCTGCGTATTCGCGTTTGCCGCGGGGCGGAAGAGAAGAGGGGATAATGCGTTAAAGTAACAGGAGGCCACGCCTGTTGAAAAAAAGAGGCCGGCATTTCCGCCGGCCTGCCTGAACGATGCCTATGACCGGCAAGAGTGTGACGAGGTAAAATAGCCAGGCGGCCTTTGACCTTCTTTGCTCCAAGGCAAAGGTAAGGAGCATCAGGAGTAATTATGTCTTCACCAATGAGCTTAGGACAAAGATAGGAAGAAGGAATCTCCTGAGGGCGTACTATGACGCTGGGCGTAGAGCGATGGCTCCGGGCATGGCATAAGGTACAGTCGATATGTCTCCATAGCGTTGATATAAGTAGCCAGAGGCTATCGGGGATGAGGGTCGTGAGCGGCTTTGATCGGCTTGAGGGACTTTTTTTTGCTTCCGCGGTAGAGATAGAGCGCTAAGAAAAGAATAAATACCTGTAAAAAGGCCCCGAGGACAAGGGACATGAGGAAGGTATAATCGGGCCTGTACGTACCGGTCGACTCATCGTAGGTGTAGCACAGAAGCTTGATCCTGTCCAGGATGCCCGTTCTTAACGCGCCCGGCCCATTCATGGCCTGTTTTTTGTCTATAGCCGACAGCAACTCGTCGGGCTTGAAATCGAGGCCGTAGACCTGCGCATAGACCGCGCCGTCGGCGCCGACTATTGACACCATGTTCAGGTGTTCAAACCCGCTTCCGGTCTTTTTGAAATAAAAGCCCGTGTCCCTGGTGAGCCCCTCGACGGTCTTTCTGTCCGCGGAGGCGAAACTCCATGACTTGAAGTCCTTCGTAAACCGCCCTGCGAAGGCCCTCATAGCCTCCGGCGTGTCGTTATCCGTATCAAACCCGATGGTCACGGCCCTGTATTTTTTCCCGAGCAGCCCCTGCCCCTTGAATACCTCGGCGAGGCGGGCCGTTATGGTATCGCATGTATGCACGCACTTAGTGTAGACAAAGCTCACAACGAGGGGCCTGTCCAGAAGCTCCCTGAGCTTGAACTTTTTCCCGTCCTGGTCAGTAAGCGTATAATCGCCGATCCTGTTGCCTACAGCCATGTTGGCCGAAGCCGCAGCCCCTTTCAGGTCATCCGATGAGATGGCCGCGCCGGGTGAGGCCGCAAGGGCGATGGAGAAAATAGCCGCCAGGAAAAATATTCTTGCCTTTTTCATCCTCCCCTCTGGATGATTGAATCTATTATGACAGCCAGCAAGATGACCCCGAGGTATAGCATGGAAGCCTTGAAGTTCTTCCAGGCGTTATCTTTTGACGTGTTCAGTACAAGCTGGATATTTCTTATTATGAAGAAGACCCCGGCCGCCGCCGCGGCGGCGGCGTAAACCATACCCATGTAACCTAAAAGCGACGGAAGAAACGAGAGTGCGACCATGGTTACCGTGTTCGCGAGTATATAGCGGGCCGTCCTTGACTCTCCGACCACGTTCGGAAGCATCGGCACTCCGGCCTTTCCATAGTCCTCCTTGTGGACGATAGCGAAG
>JACRCJ010000294.1 GCA_016219075.1 Deltaproteobacteria bacterium
TCCTTGAAAGATAGGAGTTCAAACAGCCTTTATTCACGCCTTCCGGCAGGCCCGACCAACGGCCTGCCGTTTTTTTTGCGCCGCCTGAGAGAAACGGCCGACTTATATATTGACTTCTTTTTTTCGCGGTGCTAATTTTGATTATGGCAGCCGTTTTTCAGCGTAAAATCATGCACCTCGCTCTTTACCCGCGCCTATGAGGAACGGGCCGTGTTTGTTTTTGCCTTCCCTGACCGGTATTAAAATTCTCCGCCATAAATGGCTGTGAATTTTGATGGTAAGGAAGAATCATTTATATTTGCCACTCCGTAATCCCGCCGCTAAAGCGACGGGATTACGGAGTGGCACACCCATTCATAAAGACATGTCCGGTACTTTTTACTGTATTCAATCCATTACATGAACCCTTCCAGGGCTTTAGCCCGGTGGATAGGGCCTGTTTTAAGGCAACAGCGCTTTCAGATGAAAACCTCTTTCGCTCCAGGCGTTCAGTCTCCCCGGGGTTTTAAGAACTGTTAAAAATAAGCCAAAACCCAAGTCTCTCTGAGGACAGATGGCTGTAGACGTCAAAAACGACCATATCGAGGAGATAAAGACCCTCCTTGAGCGCCGCGACATGGACGCGCTCAGGAGCTTTGTCGCCGAGCTGCACGCCTCGGATATCGGCAGGGTGCTCTCCGGGCTTGCGGATGAGGAGGCGATGGAGGTCTTCAAGCTCCTGACGCCCGAGGCGGCCTCAGAGGCCCTCCTTGAGGTCGACGAGCGCCTGCGTAAGACCCTTATATCGGCGATAACCCCCGATGAGTTCATCGAGGTCGTCGACGAGATGGAGACCGACGACGCGGCCGACGTCATCTCGGAGCTTCCGCTCGAACACGCCAAACAGGTCCTCGACGGCATAGGCAAAAAAGAGTCCCTCGAGGTGCAAAAGCTCCTCGTCTACCCCGAGGACACAGCCGGCGGAAAGATGCAGGCCGAGCTCGTCTCCGTCCTGGAAGACGCGACGGTCGAGGAGACGATAGAGGCCGTAAGGAGGAAGAGCAAGGAGATCGAGCACATAGCCAATGTCTTCGTCGTGGACGCCTCCCACAGGCTCACCGGAGCGGTCTCGCTCGACAAACTGATACTCGCCGGCCCGGATGTCAAAATAAAGACCATCGCCACGCCCGACCCCATAAGGGTAAATACGGATATCGACCAGGAGGAGGTCGCCAAGCTCTTCCAGAGGTACGACCTCGTCTCGATGCCCGTCGTGGACCACGGCGGCAGGCTCGTCGGAAGGATCACCATAGACGACGTCGTCGATGTCATCGAGGAGGAGATCTTCGAGGACTTCTACAAGATGGCCGGTTTGAACCTCGAGGAGAGGGTCCTCGACCCGGCCTCCCGCTCCATATGGATGAGGGCCCCGTGGCTCCTGATAAACCTCGCCACCGCCTTCATGGCCGCAAGCGTCGTGAAGCTCTTTCAGGGAACAATCGAACAGCTCGTCATCCTCGCCGTCATCATGCCGATAGTGGCGGGCATGGGCGGAAACGCCGCCACGCAGACCATAACGGTCGTCGTCAGGGGGCTTGCCCTCGGAGAGATATCCTCCAAGAACGCAAGGTGGATCATCTTCAAGGAGGTGACGGTCGGGCTCTCCAACGGATTCATAACCGGGGCCGCGGCCACCCTTGTGGCGTACCTCCTCGGCGCGAACATGATAGTGGGCCTCCTTCTCTTCCTCGCCATGACGGCAAACCTCGCCATAGCGGGTCTCAGCGGCTCGATGATACCGCTTGTCCTCAAATGGTTCAAGGTGGACCCGGCCATATCGTCAAGCATATTCGTCACGACCTGCACCGACATCGGCGGCTTTTTCACATTCCTCGGCATGGCCACGGTCTTCATGAGGATGGGGTTCTTATGAAACGGGGCCTCTTCAAGGCCAGCGCGGTAATACTCAACTCGCTCGACTACTCGGAGAGCGACAGGATCCTTACCTTCTACACTCTGGAGCACGGCAAGATCACCGGGATAGCCAAGGGCGCGCGGCGCTCAAGAAAACGGTTCGTCGGCAACATCGAGCCCGCCTCGCGTATTGACCTTGTATTCTTCCACAACGACAAGAGCGCCCTCGTCAGGGTCGAGGACGCCACCCTCATCGACGCGCACCCCGCCCTTAAATCCGACATCGAGCGGCTCTCCCAGGCGTGTTACCTGCTGGAGCTTGTGGCCGAGATGACGAGGGAAGGCCAGCACCTCCCCGGGGTATTCAACCTCCTCACTGAGTTTCTCAAGCTCCTTGAGGCCGGAAGCGGCGACCCGGTGCTCCGGTTCTTCGAGATAAGGCTCCTTTCGATGCTCGGCTATCTGCCCCACCTTGACGGGTGCGTGGTGTGCAGAAAGCCCTTCACCGCGGAAGAGCGGCTCTTCTTCAGCTCCGAAAAAGGCGGGACGGTCTGTAAAAGGTGCGCCGCCGCCGCGGGAAGCGTTGCCGCCGTCTCGGCCGGGACCGCGCGACTGCTCTCGATGGCGGCCAGGTTCGACACCGGCAAGCTCGCCAGGCTCAAGCCCGGCCCGGCGTTCCTCGATGAGAGCGAAGAGATACTCTACGACTTCATAAAGTTCCAGATAGGCAAAGAGCTAAAGACAAAGAGGTTCATGACCAAGCTCAAAAACTCTTCCCTTTGACCGCGGGACCGTTTTTCTGTAAAATGGTACTGGGTACTGGCGCACGGGTACTGGCGCACGGCGGATTAAAAGCCCTTATGCCTGCCAACAAACCTGTACCAGAACGAGTCGTTTAAAATTGCCGACCGCACGGTCACTTTTTTCATCAAGGAGACATATATGTACTTTCAGGATGTGATACATAACCTTCAGAAGTTCTGGTCCGAGCGCGGCTGCATACTCCTGCAGCCTTACGACATGGAGGTCGGCGCGGGCACATTCCACCCGGCAACATTTTTGCGCGTCCTGGGGCCCGAGCCCTGGAAGGCGGCCTATGTCGAGCCCTCAAGAAGACCTACCGACGGCCGTTACGGGGAGAACCCAAACAGGCTCCAGTACTACTACCAGTTCCAGGTGATACTCAAACCCTCGCCCGACGACATACAGGAGCTATACCTCGACAGCCTCAGGGTCCTGGGCGTTGACCCGCTCGCGCACGACATAAGGTTCGTCGAGGACGACTGGGAGTCTCCGACGCTCGGGGCGTGGGGCCTGGGCTGGGAGGTCTGGCTCGACGGCATGGAGATAACGCAGTTCACATACTTCCAGCAGGCCGGTGGCATTGACCTCAAACCTGTCTCCGGCGAGATAACCTACGGCCTTGAGAGGATCACGATGTATCTGCAGGGCGTGGACAATGTCTATGACCTCAAGTGGAACAAGGAGCTTAACTACGGAGATGTCCACCTGAGGACCGAGATCGAGTACTCGAAGTTCAACTTCGAGGAGGCTGACACGAAGATGCTCTTCAGCCTCTTCGACATGTACGAGAAAGAGTGCCTGAGGCTCGTTGAAAAGGGGCTTCACCTTCCGGCGTACGACTTTTGCCTCAAGTGCTCGCACACCTTCAACCTCCTTGACGCCAGAGGGGCGATAAGCGTTGCGGAAAGGACGCACTTCATCGGCAGGGTCAGGGCGCTGGCCAAAGGATGCGCCGAGGGGTACCTGAAGACGAGGGAAGAACTCGGCTTTCCGCTCCTTAAGGAGAAGGTGACGGCGGGGTGATTTTTATTCCCCTTCGGGTAAATACCCGGTTGTTTCTTGCGCAATACATTAGGCCTTTTTGCGCGCTGCCGCGCGCCTCGGGGCTATTGCTCTTCGCTAACAAGCTCGCGCGCAATAAATACAGTGGCTTGCTCGCTCGCTCTCCTTTATGCTCGGCTGCGCAATGGACCTGGTGTTTTGTTAAAACAATACGAAAGACATTCTACTGGCGGGTTCAATCTTGCAGATTGAACCCGAATGATTCGCGGCGGCTATACGAAATTCAGGGTTCAGGTTGCAAACCTGAACCCGCCAGAAAGGATAATAAATGACTGAGACATTTTTTGAATTTGTTGGCAATATAGTTCTCTACGGTGGTAGTGCTGCAGTCATAGCGTTTGGCCTTTTTGTTTTTCTCGGGAAAAAATGGATTGAAAATAAATTCGCTACAAAACTCGAAGAATACAAATCAGCTCAAAATAGAGAACTCGAAGATTTTCGATATAAAATAAACACCCTCTTTAATAGAGTAGTAAAGATACATGAAAAAGAATACGAAGTCCTGCCCGAAGCTTGGGCTAAGCTTCATGATGCAAAGGACTATATTTCCGGCCTTGTTAATCTCTTTCAAACTTATCCAGATTTTAGCCGGTTGAAAGAGGCTGAGATTAAGAGTATTTTGAGGGACTACAAATGGAAGGACCACCAAATTGACGAACTAATCGGTGCTGATGATAAAAACAAGCATTTCCAAGACAGAATATTTTGGCAACGTCTTGGAGAAGCGAGATTAAAGTTTTCCGACTTTCACTGCTATATCGTAAGAAATCGCATTTTTCTTAGCGAAGAACTCAAGGAACAATTTAATAAAGCTGACGAACTAATGTGGGACGTTTTAGCAACCAGAGAAGTCGGAGAGGAAGCCAAGGATTATAAAATGATTCGCGAGTCATACAAAAAGCTCAAAGAAAATGTTGATCTTATCATTATAGCCATTGAAAAACTCGTACAAAAAAGGCTTCGATATGATGAGGCTTTCTAACAAAACAAAATCGAGGGCGACTAAGGGAATAGTCTCGTAGGCTGGGTTAGCGTAGCGTAACCCAGCAACTTTCACCCTTATTGAAATACTCATCACCCACCCCTATCCCCTCCCATCAAGGGAGGGGATTTTTTTGTTAGGTCTTTAAACAAACCCCAGCGGGGCGTAGGGCGAGGCCGCCTAAGGCGAGGGTACTGGCGTACGGCTAATTAAAAGCCAACCGTATACCCGCTAACGATGTGCCAGATGGACTCATTTTAAATTGCCCACCGCACGGTGGGCGCGAGCGGGGAGGAATCAAGCGCAGCGGTTAA
>JACRCJ010000297.1 GCA_016219075.1 Deltaproteobacteria bacterium
CGAGGAAGTTGTCCCTGCCCCAGTCCTTCATCTCGTTGCCGGTCCCCAGCACCATGCCCACGAACGGGCCCTGGCCGCCGAGGATGTTACTGACCTTGGTCTCGGCCCCCGGCGACTGGTAGACCTCCTTGTCCGCCTCCCATTTCTCAATACCCAGGTGCCTCAGGCTCCTTAAATATGTCTCCATCGACATCCTCGGCGAGAGGTGGTACTCGACCCCGGTAGTAAGGGCAAGAAGGTACTTAAGCGTCCTCCCGGCGTAGTCCGGATAGACCGAGAACCTCTCCGGGACCCCCGCCCAGAGAGCGGTAAAGAGGTTGGTCACATTCGGCATGAGCACAAGGGCCGCTCCGTACCCCCTTGAGCGCAGATGCCGCGCAAACGAGAGTTTCCCAAAAAGCCCCTTCGTCTTTTTCCTGTCCAGCACTATCACCTCGTCGATGTGAGGGTTGTAATCGAGCAGCGGCTTCGTGACAGGGTCTATTACAACGCCGAGCCTTATGCCGGGATAGGCCTTTTTTATCTCCCTGAAGACCGGGGTCGTGCAGATCATGTCCCCTATCTTGGCCGTCTGGAAGACGAGGACCGAGTCCCTTTTCCTCTTTTTAAACTTCGTAAAAAGAGAGATGAACGGATAACATATATATGCGAGCAGGACGTATATCAACCAAGGACCTCTTTAAATACCTTTTCAACGCCTGAGACGTACTTTTCGATCCCGAACTCTTCGGCTACCCTTTTTCTCCCCTCGGCGCCGAACGACCCCGCAGCCTCCTTTTTCCCAAGGAGGCCCCTTATCGCGTAACCCAGCGCCACGGGGCTCTCTTCCTTAACCAGCAGCCCGGTCTTGCCGTCCACGACAAGTTCCCTTGTCCCGATAACGTCGAAGGCCACGACCGGTTTACCCATGAGCATGGCTTCGAGGACGACCCTCGGGAGCCCCTCTTTCCCGGAGGCCGAGACGAAAATGTCCATGGCGTTTATATAGGAGAGGGGGTCCGGGGAGAATCCCGTGAATATGACCTTATCGCTTATCCCGAGCCCTCCGGCGGTCTTTTTAAGATTATCCATCTCCGGCCCGTCGCCTACGACAAGGCAGACCGCCGCTTCGGTATTACCGAGGGCCGAAAAAGCGCGTAGCAGCATCTCCACCCGCTTTCTCTTCAGGAGCGACCCGACGGTGCCTATTACCGTTATCCCATCTTTTATCCCGAGAGAACTTCTTACCTCTGCGGGGCTTCTCCTGGGCAGAACGGCAGAGTCTATGCCGTTATAGACGACCGCGCATTTATCGGCCCTGACGCCGCTTCCGACAAGGCCGTCCATGACGCCCCTTGAGACGCATATGACCCTGGCTACATGGGCGTTTACCGCCCCGGCCTCGACGCTATTGAGCTTTACCTCTATCCTTGAGTGCTGCACGCACGGGACTTTTGCCCTTTCCGCGGCCATTATCCCTTCGAGGTTCGAAGACGGCTGGTTGTTCATGTATAGGAGGTCGTAGCCGCCTTCCTTCAACACGGCCTCTATCCGTTTCGAGTCCGGCACGACCCTGCCGCTGTAGTCGAGGTGGAAGACATATCTTTTCTTCAAGGCGGAAGACGGAAAGAATAGCGCCCTTACGGCTTCCTTTGCCGGCTTCAGGTAAAAAGGGGCCTCTCCCCTTTCAAGGAGGCTGAAAGGGATGCCGAGCCTCTCAAGCTCTCCCTTGATGTCCGGGCCGGAGCCCATCCTGTAGTTGGAGTAAAAGAGCGCCGAGAAGGCGTAGCTACTTCTGTCCACCCTCTTCAATAGCTCTATGAGGCTGTTTGTCCCCCCGCCCCACTCCTTTCCGGTGTCGAGGATGAGTATCTTTTTCACGCTTCCTTCTCCAGTTTCACGCCCCGCACGCCCTCGACACCCCGCCGTAGAGCGGCAAAAGACTTGGAGACGGCCTCAACCGTCTATTACCCGTACTTGAGGACCCGTCCCCGTCCCCGGCATCCATCAAAGCCCTTTGACGGCGTTATACCTTTCGGTTATCAGCGCCGCGACATGGTCGTAGGTATAGTGCCCGGCCACATGGGCACGGCCGGCGGCGGCGATCCTCTTCCTCTCGTCCTCGTCTTTAATGAAGGCGGAGAGCTTCTCGCCGAAGTCATCAAGCCCTTCATATACTACCACATGCTTTCCGGGCGTTACCACCGTCTTCAAGTCCCTGGAGCCGTCCGTAAGGAGAAGCGCGCCGCAGGCCGGGACCTCGAGGACCCTCATGTTCATCCCGCTCCTTTTTTCGCCCTCGCCGAACCCCCAGTTCGTGATGTTTATGACGACCCTGCTCTCGTTATAGAGCCTCACGAGGTCCGTTCCTTCGATGTAGCGGCCCTTGACGGCGTTTCGTAGCGCCATGTTCAGAGGGTTCTTCTTTATCCACTTAGGCCCCCATATGGCGGCGTTCTTCGATACCTTCAACGCCCGCTCGATAAACGCCATGCGCCTTGATGACCACGCGCCGACAAAAGACCAGTCGTATTTTTTTTCGCGCTCCTCGTGGCGGAACGCCGCGGTATCGACCGAGTGCTGAAGGAGGCTTATTCCCTTGAGCCCCCTTTTCACTCCTTCCTCGACGCACGAAGAGCTCATGAAGAAATAATGGTCGTAGAGACGGACCTCCCTGAACGCCTCCTCCATCCGCTCCTCTTTCTCTATCCACCAGCCGAAGAGAGGGACCCTCTTTCTTATCTCTTTCAAAACCTCTTCCGTGAACTTTATCCCCCTGACTATCAGGACGAGGTCCGGCGAGAAGTCGTTGACGGCTTCGAGGAGCCTGCTGCTCCTGTAGTTAAGGTGCGCCAGAGGATGCTCCGAAAAGAGGTCCCTCTTCCTGGGTAAGATCCTCAGGTTGTGCGCGGTCTTGTTGATATGGTGGATGACGAACCTGTCGAACCAGTGGTTCACATCCGCATGGCACCCGCGGACCTCGACCCCGGTCCTGGCGAACGCGGTTTTAAGGTACTCGATGATGGGCGGCCTGGAAGAGTAGGCCACCAGCACTCTCTTAAGCATCTTTGCCTCTTGCCGTAAAGATCTCGTTTACGGCCGCCTCGACCTCTTCAACGCTTATCGCCTCCATGCACTTCTGGTACTCGCACTTCTTGCTTACGCAGGGGTCGCAAGTACGGCCCTTCTGTATGACCCTGTGCCTGCCCTTGCCGTAAAGCGGGCCGGACTTTTTCGAGTCTGCAACGGCGTAGAGCGCCACCACGGGAGTCCCGACGGCTATGGCTATGTGCATCGGGCCGGTGTCTCCGGTGACGAAGACGCCGAGCCTTTTGACAAGCGGCGGCACCTGTCTTAACGGCAGCCTCCCGGCCGCTACTATCGCGCCGGGTCCTATGCCGTCCGCTATCTTTTTGCAGAGCGAAGCCTCGCCGGGAGACCCCGTGAGCACTATCCTTGCGTCAGGGTGTTCCTGGAGGAGGTCTTTGCCGAGCCTCATGAACCGCTCCGGGAACCACTGTCTGCTTACGGTAGAGGCCCCGGGCTGAAGTCCTATGAGGAGGCAGTCTTCCGCGGCCCCCTCTTTCCTTAAAAACTCAAGGGCCTTCTCCTCGTCGGCGCGCTCCGTAAAAAGCTCCATCTCTACCCCGTCGGGGGCGCACCCGGCAAGCGAGGCCGTCTTTAAGCGCCCCTCGATGCCGTGGCCCATCCCGTCCCATGTGACAACGGGCTCTCTGTTAGAGAGAAGAAAATTATAGTCGCTGTTATTCGGCAGCTTCATGATGAACCGGGCGCCGGCGAGATAGCATATTGGGGTGGCCTGCGGTTCGTTGCCGTGGAAGATGAGCGCGAGGTCGAACGAGTACTTCTCAAGCGCGCTGACCGTGGAGTTGAACCTCCTGTACCCGCCGTAATAGGGCACGGCCCCGTCTATGCGCGGGTTGTTGGAGAAGAGCTCGATATTCTCCCTGTTGAAAAGCGCGATCAGGCGCGCTTCCGGGTACCTCTTCCTCACCGCCCGTATCGCCGGGGTCGAAAGGAGCGTGTCTCCGATGGCCGTGGACGATACAATGAGGATGTTCTTGACGCAATCGGGGCTGAAGTCCTTTATGTCCGTCTTTCTCCTGTCAACGGATTTACGGGCCTTCAGCCACAGCATCAGGGTCTTTTCAACGGGTCTTATCCTCATCTTCCCTTGCCGCTCATCTTTATGTAAAGGACCGATAGAAAGCTGTTGGAGTAGACCCTGAGGCGGGTCTTGAACCACCTGAGATTGTCCTTTACCACTATCCTCTTTATCCTCAATGGGTCTACTCCCGGCTGAGCCACCCCCGGCTCGGTGGTGAAGACCCCCCTGTAGCCGAGGGCGCGGGCCGCCTCTACACAAGAGGAGTTATACTTGCCCCTGGGCCAGCAGAGATAATCGCACCTCTCTTTCAAAGCCGCCTCTATCATTTCTTTGGAGGCCCGAAGCTCCTCAACAAGTTCGCCCGGAGCAAGTCGGTCACACCTTCTGTGCGTCACGGTGTGTGAGTGGAACTCCACAAGCCCGCTCTCCTTCATCTCTCTTGCCATATCCCAGTCTATTGAGAACTTCTCGAACCTCCCCTCCCCGGCGTACGCCTTGGTCCGGTCATGGAGCGGAGGGTCTTCCGTAAACTCCCTTATGAGGTTTTTTTTATCGGCCCCGGAGGCCGAGGCCCCCTCGACCCACGAGCTCACGAGAAAAACAACCGCCTTTATGCCGTACTTTTTCAGTACCGGGAAGGCGTAGACATAGTTATCCAGGTACCCGTCGTCGAATGTCACCGCCACGCCCCTGCCGTCAAACCCCTCTCCCGATACCGCCCCCATGAGCTCGTCAAGCGTCAGGGTCCTGTACCCCGCGTCCCTTAAAAAGCGCATCTGCGCGTCAAACACCTCCGGCGTCACCGTGACCATGTCGCCGCTATTCGGGTTTATGTGGTGGTACATGAGTACCGGTACCGTTGACATGATAGCATCCTCAAAGAGCCTGTTTCGCCTTTTGCCTCACAAGCCCCGTGTAGAGTTCCAGCATCCTCTCTACCATCTTATCCGTTGAAAAATCCCTCTCCACCATCTTCCTCCCCTCTTCTCCCATCGAGCGCCTGAGGGGGCCGTCCTTCAGGAGCCTCACTACCGCCGAGGCGAGCCCCTTAGCGTCGTCCGGGTCCACCAGAAGGCCGGTCACGCCGTCCTTGACGGCCTCCGGCACCCCGCCGACGCGCGTCCCTACCGTGGGTTTACGCATCGCGGCGGCCTCAAGAAAGGATGTGCCGAGCGCCTCCTGAAGCGTCGGAAGAACGAAGAGGTCGAGTGCCTTCAATACCACTGGCACATCGGTCCTTAAGCCCAGGAGCTTTACGCTCTCTCCAATACCGAGCCCTTTTATCTTATCCTCTATGTTCTGCCTCTGCGGGCCGTCTCCGGCAAAGACAAATACGACTCCGGGGACTTCCCTTAATATATCGGGGATGGCGGCAAGCAGCACATGGTGCCCCTTTTTCCTCCTGAGGATAGCGACGGTGCCGGCCACGAGCGCATCTGGCGAGAGGCCCAGCTCGGCCCTTAAAGTGTCGGGCGTGGCAAAGGGGTCGAACCGCTCAAGGTCTATCCCTGTGGGGACCGTCACTACCCGCTCTTCCGCTATCCCCTTCTCCCCGACGAGATACCGCCTCACATGCTCGCTTACGGTCACAACCCTGTGGGGAAAGCGCGAATAGGTTATCTTCGAGGTTATCGGCAGGGCAAGGTGTCTTGTCCTGACGATCGCCGGCCTTCTTCCGGAGAGCCTTCCGGCGATGGCGCAGATGAAGCTGTCGTCTCCGCTGTGAGTGTTGACGACATCGACGGAGGCCGACTTTATGAGCGCCATGCAGTAGCGTATCGCCGAGATGTCGCGGTTCGAGGTCATCGGGTGCGTCCTCACTTCAATGCCTGCCGCTCGGCCCCTCTCGGCGAGCAGGCTCTCGGGTTTACACAGGACTATCACCCTCACGCCGAGCTTTGTCAAGCCGACGCACTCGTGGAGCGTTCTATTTTCCTGGCCGCCCCAGCCCAGTGAGGATTCGGAATGAAGGATCGTTAGCATCGTTACCGGTCTTTAATTTTTAAAGTCTCTCAGGTGAGGAGGCCGCCGGGGTGCGCCCCCGGCGGCCTCCGGTTTATGATCTTTTAAAAGCGGACACGGCGAACCGGGCAGGAGTAGCGATGAGGTCTTAAGGGGCACTGCCTTGCCGCGCCCCAGCGTCAGCGGCCCCCGGCCGGGGAACGGACAGCCCGCGTTCCTCGAGTATCTTCCAGACGGCCTCCGGGGTGATTACGTCGAGGCAGTCGCTTTTTTTGCTGCCGTCACATCCGTCTTTTCCGCACGGCACGCAATCCCTCTCTTCCTGAATCACGGTGTTGCCGCCGAAGCGCTGGACCCCGCCCTTCTTCGGGTACGGGGAGTTTACTCCAGAGGTCTCTCTTCCCTCGTAGCCACTCTTTTTTATCTCTCCGTTGTCCCACGGCCCCCAGTCGAACGCGCCGCTCGGCCCGAATATCCCGACGACCCGCGCCCCGGAGGCCGCCGCTATGTGCATCGGGGCCGAGTCGACCCCGAAGAAAAACTCGGCCCTCCTTGAAAGGCCCGCAAGGTGCTTCAACTTAAGCCTCCCGGACAGGTCCACCGGAAGGGTCTTCATAAGGGATATTATCGAGGCGACCTTCCCAAGCTCCCTATCCTCCGGCCCGGAAGTGAGGACTACCGTGAAGCCAGAGTCCTGAAGGCGGTCGAATACTGACGCCATCCCTTCGTCGGTCCAGCACTTGAAGAGCCACCTCGAAGTCGGGTGCGCGTGCATGATCGGGCCACCCCGGTACCCGGCCTCCTTGAGCGCGTTTTCAACGAAGGAGTCGTCCTCCTTCGTCGTGAAGATATCTACCGAAAGGTCCTTCGTGTCTATGCCGAAGGCGCGCACTACCCCGAGGTCCGTCAAGACCGTGTGAGTCCTTACAGCGGGCCTCTCGGCTAAGTGCGTGTAAAGGAGTTTTTTCCCCTTGAAGCCGCCTTTCGGGCGATAGCCGAGCCTGTACCTCGCGCCCGTCATGAACCCTAAAAGCGCGGGCCTGTCCCCGCCGGTCAGGTCCACGGTCATGTCGAACTTTTCGCGCCTGAGCTTATTAACGAGCCGGACCTCTTCGGCCAGGCGCGGGACAGCGGAAAGGCTCTTAACCGACCTCTCGTAGCAAATGACCTCTTTTACAAGCGGGTTTCCGATAAGCATCTCCTCGGTGCCTGAGTTCACGAGCGCCGTCACCTCGGAGCCCGGAAAACTCTCCTTCAAGGCCCTTATCGCCGGAACGGTCAAAAGCACGTCCCCGATGTGGCGGAGCTTTATGACGAGTATCTTTTTGGTCCCTTCAAACAAATCAGTCACACGCATTTTCCGGCAGAACGCTTTAAGAGATGCACGGGGGAAACTTTCTGTATAAAGTTTCCCCCAGACCCCCTTCAAAGACTTTAAGTTTTTTCCTTGGGGGGACCCCCATTTTTAAAGATTCATGGGGGGTCCCCCCAAGGAAACTAAAAATTTTTGGAGAGAGTTTGAGGGCCTTGCGGCCTGCAATTTTAAATACATTCCCTCACCAGTATGCGATTAGTCCGGCCAAATGATTCGAGAATTTAATCCGCCGTCCGCCAGGACTTTTTATAAAAAAGTTCTCTCATGCAGCTCTTACGGCACTTTGCCGGGGTTGTTTTGCATCTCCCAGAGTTTGGCGTATTTTGACAGGGTGTACGCGGCGTAGAGAAAAGAGAGTATGGCGCCCGCGGCCCCGTCCAGAAACCCGCCCTTTATCACAAACATCTTGAAGAAGGTGAAAAACGGTCTCAGGAGTATGTCCGTAATCCCGGCCTTTCTCCCGTTGTCGAACATCTCTTTGGCGGCCAGGGCCGAGTACCGCTGCATCCGTTCGAGGTAGTCGCCCACATCCTTGTAGGTATGGTGGACGAAGTGGTTTTTAAGGTGCGCCTTCTTTCCTTTTAGCTCTACCGCTTCGTGGACGCTCCTTTCGGAGAAAGCGCCTTTGTCCTTCCTGTAAAGCCTGAGGTTGTAGTCGGGGTACCAGCCGCAGTGCCTTATCCATCTGTCGCCGAAGTAGTTCTTGCGGGCGATGTAGTAGCCGTCGGCCCCGCCGGTAGCGGCGGCCTTCGATATCTCGTCCTTAAGGACCGGGGTGACCCTCTCGTCGGCGTCGATATTCAGGACCCAGTCGTTTTTCGCCCGCCCGGCGATCTGGTTTTTCTGTTTGCCGAAGCCGAGCCATTTGTCGCTGAAGACTTTGGCCCCGTACTCCCGGCAGATCTCAGCGGTTTTGTCCACGCTGCCGGAGTCCGAGACGAGTATCTCGTCGGCCCACCTGACGCTTTCGAGGCAGTCTCGGATATTCCCCTCTTCGTTGAGGGTTATTATGGTGACGGATATCTTTTCCATCGGCCTTTCGGTTGGAGTGAGGTCTCCCCGCGGCTTTTCTGCGGAGGTGCCCAAAGGTACTTCTCTAAGAGACCGAGGCACCCGGGCTTACCGCGTAATGAACCCTCCGGGGACTTAAAACCCCGGGATTTTCAGAAAGTTAAAAACAAACGCTCCGGAAGAATGAACCACCCCGGAGCAAGCTCCGGGGTATCTCGATATACTTCCCCTCCATCGACGGGAGGGGACAGAGGTTAGGGTGGAGTTTTTCACCCCCACCCTAACCCTCCCCCATCAAGGGGGAGGGGATTTAAAATTTACGAAGCGAGCTTCGAGGAATTTAACCCGTAGCGATTAAACGCCTCTTTTTCCAAGGGCGGCTACTTAAGCGGCGCCGCCTCGTCCACGAGCATTACCGGGATATCGTCTTTTATGGGGTAGACGAGGCGGCATTTTTCGCAGACCAGCCCGTCTTTCTTCTCCGTAAGCCTTACCTTCCCCTTGCATTTGGGGCACGCCAGTATTTCCAGAAGCTCTTTGTCGATACTCATGATACCCTCCGAAGTTTTAAAAAATATGTGCTCGCCGCCTGTCATGCCGGAAGGCCTCAGCCCCTGTTATCGGCCGTTTGTCCTTCCATCGCGCTCTTTTTCCCGCCGAGCCTCACATACTCTACCCCGCCTATGACGCTCACGAGAGCCATGATGGCGAACCACATGAGCGACAGCGTCAGGGCTTGTTCCTGCGTGGCCCCGGCCCTTGTAAAGAGGAATACGAACGCCCCCTCCCTTATCCCCAGGCCCGATAGAGATATCGGGAGCATCCCCACCGCCGTGGTGAGCGGGATAAAGAGAAAGAAGTAGCTTAAATCCACATTCATCCCAAGCCCCCTGCCTAAAAACCAGTACCCGATGATCACGCCGCACTGGACGATTACGGAGCATATGAATATCTTTAAGAGTATGTCCCTGTGGCTCTTGTACCCCATCAGGACCTTGTAGAAGGTCTCTATCTTCTGATTTATCCCGTAGAAGCGGACCCTGGCCAGTATCAACATGACCCAGGAATGGAGAGGGCCTATCCAGATGACAAGGCTCACGGCTAAAAACCCGCCTATGAGGAGGACGAAGAAGCCCGGAAGCCCCGTGCCCTTTATAAGCGGGTAGCCTGTCAGCAGGGCGAATGAGGTTATGACCATAAGGGCGAAAAACCCGGAGTACCTGTCCATGAATATCGAGGCGAGCGAGACATCCCCCTTCTTCGTGTACTTGTAGAGGTAGTAGCCCTTGACGAGGTCCCCGCCGACCATGGTCGGCAGGAAGTTGTTGAAGTACATCCCGATGAAGTATATGGAGAGGAGTTTCCGGTACGGGATATCCAGGTCCTTTTTGAGTATCACCGACCACCTGTAGGTCGATATCGACTGCGTGAATATGAAGAGCGCGGCCACGAGGACTACGGAAAGCGGATTTACCGAGATAAAGGTCTTCCAGAACGCGCCCAGGTCGATGTTCCTGAAGAGGAAATAAAGTATCGCCAGACTTACGCCTACCTTTATCACCGTGGACAGTATGTTTTTGATCATCTCCCAAGCACCTTTTTTACCGTAAATATAGGTTTGCCCTGCGACTCATGGTAGATCCGCGCAAGCATCTCGCCCAGAAGGCCCATGATCACGAGCTGCACGCCGAGGATGATCAAGAGCACTCCGAGGAATAGTAGCGGTCTGCCGCCAATGTCTTTGCCCATGGCGAGCTTCTCGAAGCTTAAATACAGGGCGATCAAAAACCCGATGAACCCCAGGACGAGCCCTCCGGGGCCGAACGCGTGAATAGGGCGGGTCGAGAAACTCTGGAGGAACTTCACAGTGATGAGGTCCAGGACCACCCTTATCGTCCTTGAGATCCCGTACTTCGATTTCCCGAACTTCCTCGGGTGGTGCGTCGTCTCGACCTCGGTAATGGTGGCCCCGACCCAGCTCGCTATCGCCGGGATGAAGCGGTGCATCTCGCCGTAGAGCCTTACGCTCTTGATGACCTCTTTCCTGTAGGCCTTGAGCGTGCACCCGTAGTCGTGCAGAAAGACCCCGGTGACCTTCGAGATAAGCCCGTTGGCGATCATCGATGGGAGCCGCCTTGAGAGGAACTTGTCGTGTCTCTTCCTCCTCCAGCCGCTCACCACGTCGCAGTCCTTTATCTTCTCGAGGAGTTTGGGGATGTCGGCGGGGTCGTTCTGCAGGTCCGCGTCCATCGTCACGATGATGTCCCCGCCGGCGTACTCGAACCCGGCGGCCATGGCGGCGGTCTGCCCGAAGTTTCTCCTGAAGGAGACGACCACGACGGCGGGGTCCTTTTTCTGTATCTCCTCGAGGAGCCTGAAGGTCCCGTCCTTGCTGCCGTCGTCCACGAAGACTATCTCGTATTTCCTCTTGAGCCCCTCCATGACGTCCTTTATGGACCTGTAGAGGTGCGGCACGCTCTCTTCCTCTTCGTATACGGGTATCACTATTGAGACGCTCTCTTCCAAAAAAACCTCCGTTTCCCTGACAGGATGAAATAAGTCCTTCCATGGCTTTTTCAGCAACGATTTGTCTGAAGTGAATGGGCGTGCCAGCCGCAATCCCGTCGCTTTTGCGGCGGGTCAAGGCTGGCAAATATAAATGATTTTTCCGTACCATCAAAATTTTCCGCCATTCATGGCGGGAAATTTTAATTGCAGAACGCTGTTCTGCCTGGCAAGGAATCTTTCATTCTTAAAGCTCGCATTATTCCGCCCCTTTGACGGGGTAGCAGACGGCGAGCGGCCAGTCAGCCAAATCTCACAAATTGCTTTTTAAATGTTGGTATGCCTGAGACTTCGTTTACAGATTTACTTGCCGTATGGGCACGGGTACTTTCTATTAACGCTAAAAAAAGCCTCGCAATTGCACTCCCTTTTGGTCGTGGCTGGCAAGGAAGATTTCATTTGTATAGCTCGCCTTATCACTTCGTGAGCCGGCGAGCATCCAGTGGC
>JACRCJ010000048.1 GCA_016219075.1 Deltaproteobacteria bacterium
CTTTAAAATTCTTATTGCTTGCGGCTTTCGTCGCGGCGGCCTTCGTCGCGGTCAGGTTTTTCGGCCTCGTGGAGTACCTTGACCGCGACAGGCTCCGCCTCTGGGTCGACGGCTTCGGGGTCTGGGGCCCTCTGGTCTATATCCTCGTCTACTCTATCGCCCCGAGCCTGATGATGCCGGGGTTAGCCCTTACGGTAGTCGGCGGGGTGCTCTTCGGCCCGGTCCGGGGGAGTATCTATGTGATGGTCGGGGCTACCATAGGCGCCTCCGTGGCGTTTCTCATCGCCAGGCACATGGGCAGAGAGTGGGTGGAGGGTGTCATTAAGGGCGGCAGGCTTGAGGAGCTTGACGCGAAGGTGGAGCGGCAGGGCTGGAAGATAGTAGCCTTCACCAGGCTTATCCCCCTCTTTCCCTTCAATTTTCTCAACTACGCGTTCGGACTGACAAAAATAAAGTTCAGCCACTATCTTATTGCCACCTTCGTATTCATGATCCCCGGGGCCGTGGCCTATGTGGTCTTCTCAAGCTCGATACTCGATCTCTTGAAGGGGGGCGTCTCTCTGGAATTTGTCATCGGGGCCGTCCTTGTGGTCATGATCTCGCTTGCGGCCTATCTCTACAAGAAGTACAAAAAGACCTCCGGATGAAGCCTCTTTGAGGCCGCGGGAGAGAGGGCCGCGCTCCTTCCGGTATAATCTGCTTTTAAAATATCATTAAAATCAATAAGATAAGAAGCAAAAGAGAAATTTTGCCCTAATAGGGGTTGAATAAAAACGCTCTTTTGAGTAAAATCAGGGTCTCTTTGGCCTGAACCCGCTCTCCCGGTCTTGAGGGTGGCTCGGGGTTCAGGATTGTCGCGGATCGTCCTGCTGTTCTTCCGGAGCGCGGAGTTTTCCGGAAACCCACCCACTGAAGTTTTTGAGGAATTTGCCGATGGATACCTTGAAGCAATCTCTTGAGGACCTCTCGTTTCCTGCCGGGCATTGCGACGGCGTGAAAACCCCTATGGAAGAACGCAAAAGAAAGATATTCGTCATCGACGACGAAGAGCCTATCCGCAAGGTCATGAACACGCACCTGAACAAAGAGGGGTACGGCGTGGTCCAGTCCCGCGGCGGCTCCGGCGTCTTTTCAGACCTTGAGTCAAGCGCCTTCGACCTTGTGATCTGCGACATCAGGATGCCCGAAGTGGACGGCGTCCAGCTCCTCGATTTCCTCAAAAAGAACTACGAAACGGTCCCCGTCATAATGCTCACCGGACTGACCGATATCTCCACGGTCATCGAGGTCATGAAAAAAGGCGCCTTCGATTACCTGATGAAACCCGTTAAAAAAGAAGACCTTATGGTCATAATAAGGAAGGCCCTGGTCCACAGGGACCTTCTGGTCAGGAACAAGGAACTGGAGCTTGAGAACAGGGAGTACCAGCTCTTCCTTGAACAGAAGGTGAGGGAGAGGACAAAGGAGCTTAACTCCAAGGCGATGGAGCTGCAGAAGGCGTACGGGCACCTGAAGACCATGAACATCCAGTTCATAAATGTCCTGGCCGAGACCATCGAGGCAAAGGACCGCCACACCAGGGGCCACTGCAACAGGATGCGCCTGCTTTGCGTGGAGCTCGGAAGGCTTGCGGGGATGTCGCCCGAGGAGCTTGAGATACTGGAGTACGCCTCGCTCCTGCACGACCTCGGGAAGATCGGCATCAACGAGGCGGTGCTTAACAAGCAGGGCCCCCTCACGGAGGACGAGTGCGAGCACATAAAGGAGCACCCGGAGATAGGCGAGAAGATACTCCAGGGCATCCCCCTGATGGAGCCCGTGGCCAGGATCATAGCCTCCCACCACGAAAACTTCGACGGAAGCGGGTATCCGAAAAACCTCAAGGGCGAGGATATTCCGCTTCCGTCCAGGATAATCTCGGTAGCCGACATCTATGACGCCATGAGCAGCGACAGGCCCTACCGCAAGGGGCTCCGTATCGAGATCGTCCTGGAGGAGATGATGAGGGTGGCCGGGACCCAGCTCGACCCCGGGATCGTCAGGATGTTCATCGAGAACAGGCTCTTTGAGTTTAACGGCGAGCAGGCCC
>JACRCJ010000049.1 GCA_016219075.1 Deltaproteobacteria bacterium
AAGGGCGTCCCTCGCGTTCTTTATTATGTTCAATATGACCTCCATGACCCTGCCCTGGTTCCCGTAGACCTTCGGCAGGTTTGGGTCGAACTTCTCTATGACCTTGATGGAGCTCGACTTTATCTCGGAGATGAACAGGCACAGCGTGGCCCTTATGCTCTCGTTCAGCCAGATGGGCTCGAACTTGCCTCTGGCCGGCCTCGCGTAAGTCATCATGTCGATTATTATGTACTTGGAGCGCACGGCCGCGTCCTTTATCTTCTCAAGGAGGAAGTGGTTCCTGTCGTCCTTGTTTGTCCTGCCGAGGAGCACTTCGGTGAGGCTCAATATCCCGGCCAACGGGCTGTTGAGCTCGTGGGCGATCCCCGCGCCCATCTCGCCGAGCGAGATAAGCTTGGCGGACTGTATGAACTTCTGCTCCGAGTCCTGAAGCCTCTTGTACGCGACCTCAAGGTCTATAACGGTCCTGTTCAGCTCGGCGGTCCTTTTCTTGACAGTTCCTTCGAGCTCCTCGACATACCTGTTGATCGTCTCGCCGAACCCCTTTCTTTCGGAGAGGTCCCTCCATATCTCCTGGACGTACTTTGTGCCGCCGAGCTCGAGTACGGAAGCGCCTATCTCTATCGGGACGGTAAAGCCGTCTTTTTTGACGAGGCTCGCGTCATGGAGATAGCCTTTGCCGTCGTGCACCCAGCGCTTGAGCTCCCTGGAGTAATCCTCGGCCTTCTCCGGCGGATACATCTCCACGGAGCGCATATCGAGGAGCTCGTCCCTTGAGTATCCGGTAAGGACCGTAGCCGCCGGGTTCGCCTCGATGAACTTCCTCGATGAGAGGTCCACGAGGACTATGGCGTCGGGTGCCATCTGCACGAGCTTCGAGTACTTCTCGCTCAGGTCCTCAAGCCTTCCGGTGGCGCTCGAAAGCGAGGAGGCCATGTCGTTGAACGCCTCTCCGAGCTCACCGAGCTCGTCTTCCGACGGGATCACGACCCGGTGAGAGAGGTCCCCGGAGGCCAGGGCTTCGGTGCCCGTCTTAAGCGAGTCGAGCGGTTCAAGGAGGCGCTTGTTTACGGTCAGGAGTATGGAGAAGGACGTTAGGATGAGTATCCCTCCCCCCCAGAATAGAAAGTTCCTTTTGTGCTTGTGTATGATCTCCTCGTACTTCTTAAGCGAGACCCTCACCGAGATGGCGCCTATGGTCTGGCCCGGGGCCGCAATGTGGCACCTTCTGCAATCAGGGTCCGCCTTGAACGGTTCTATGATATGCGCCTGCCTGTAGCCCCCGGCCCCCTGTATTACCTCTCTTCCGGGGACCCCCTCCAGAGCGAGCCTTTCTAATTCGTCCCTCGCGATCTCGTCCTCCTCTATGCCGTACTGCCTGTCCATCGAGGGTCCGTGAACAACGCGTATCTCCTCGACCCCTGAGATCTTCTCGCTCTTGAAGCGCTCTACGATAGCCCTGTTCAGTTCCCTGCCTCCCCCGAGCTTCATGGATGTGTAGAGCTGGTCGAATACCGATGCGCAAAGCCTCTGGGCCTCGTTTATGCCTATCTCGTGCAGAAGGTGCGTGCTCGATTTGAAATCATAGTATATAAGCGCGGTCATCCCGACAAGAAGGATCCCGCCTATGTAGAGATTAAACCTGGCGTAGAGTTTAAGCCTCATGGCAGACCGTACTTTCCGAATTCGATTTTTTACTTTTAGCGTTCTGAAAGTCCCGGGGTCTTTAGCCCTCAGGGGGTTCGTTGCAAGGGGGACGAGTCGGAAGATTCCTGATGAGACAAGCTGAAAAGGTCCTGGAAGGTTATGATAAAAGTCTATCTATTTCCAATTTTTTGTCAATCGTCGGGGAGGTTGTGCTGCCTGAAAAAACCGAGAAAATAGTCGAGTCCGGACCACATCGTTAAGAAGAACGCGCCGTACAGAAGCACCGTCCCGATAAGATGGAAGTCGATCCCGAAGACGGGGTAGTGGATTATGAGGGGCACGAGGCAGACGATCTGCGAGACGGTCTTGAGCTTACCGAGGCGGCTGGCGGCTATGACCACTCCGCTGCTGGTGGCTATCGCCCTCAGGCCGGTTACGGCTATCTCCCTGCTTATCATCAAAGCTACGGCCCACGCCGGGGCCCTCCCCAGGGGTATAAGCATTATGAAGGCTGTCGTTATGAGTATCTTGTCGGCGAGCGGGTCAAGGAACTTCCCCAGAGCGGTAATTATCCCCCTTTTCCTGGCCAGGTACCCGTCAAGCCAGTCGGTCACGCAGACGAGCGCGAAAAGCGCGGCCGAGACCACGCTTAAAAACCTGTCCGGGGCCAATAGCAGCACCACGAGCACCGGGGCCGTCCCAATTCTTACGATCGAGAGGATATTCGGGAGGTTGAGCTGGTCTGCAACTGTATTTGATCTCATGCGCCGTCTTCTTTGCGGTTACCCGGAGGCTCCGGTACTCTGCGGCCCGCCGTCAACAGGGCCGGGTACCGGAGGTACTCCGGGTTTTTTTCCGGTCCGTGAAGGGGATATCCCAAAAGGATGTTGAAAAAGTCTTTAGCAGGCTGTTGAAAAACAGCCTGCTAAAGCAATCCATGGATGGATTGCCAAATTGCGAGACCAAAAAAGTCGAGCAATTTGTGAGATTTGGACGGATTCACTCCGGCCAAATCGTAGTTGAAAAAGCCATGGAAGGACTTTTTCAACACCCTGTTAGTCGTCACTGCCCGGAAAAAAACTATCTGCCGGGACTCTTGTATATGTCGTAGTAGTAGAGCACCCGTTTCACATATGTCTGCGTCTCGGAGTACGGAGGGATAGAGCCGTACTTGAGGACCGCGTTCTCTCCGGCGTTATACGCCGCCACGGCCAGGGGTACCTTCCGGTCGAACATCTTAAGGAGCCTGCTCAAGTGCTTTATCCCGCCCTCTACATTGTCTTCGGGGTCGTGGGCGTCCCTTACGCCCATCGCGCGCGAAGTCTCCGGCATGAGCTGCATCAGGCCCCTTGCGCCTTTGTGCGAGACCGCGTTAGTGTCGAAGTCGCTCTCGGCCTTTACTATGGCCCTTACCAGCTCCGGGTCTACCCCGTACTTCGTGGAAGCCGAGTTTATAAGGCTGTCGAACTGCTTCTTCGACCCATTGTACCTTATGCGCGGCCTTTCGGTCTCTCTCATCATCCAGCGGTACTTCGACGATGTCGGCACATTGGTTATGTGCACCACGCCGTCCTCATCCGTAAACTTGTAGAAATCCGCTGAAGAGATGCCGCAGAAGAGATGGACGGAGGAGATGACGAAGAACGCCATTGAGAGCCTTTTGATCAATCCTCTACCTTTTCTTTAACTGTACCGCCCCACCGGGAGATTCTACCCCACTGCAGTGGCCGCCCGTGGAGCCGGGAGGCGGTGAAAATAACCGCCCTTTACGGGACTATTCCCAGACCTCAGTCTACAATGGGTCTTTTAAAAGGGCAAGTTTTTTTTAGAACAGCCTGACCGATTACGATTGACAAAAAAATAACATTATCATAACCTTATTAATACGCCTGTCTACTGACAATTTTTTTTAACGTTCTGAAAACCCCGTTATTTTGAAGCCCGGGTGGGTTCATTTTTTTAACGTTCTGAAAACCCCATGGTTTTGAAGCCCAAGTGGGTTCATTTGCCTATCGTCACTTTTCTCGAAATAATTTAGTTATAGCTCATCAGACCCTCGCGGTCCTTAAAAAATCGATTTTCAGGCTGAAAGGAGCCGGTTTTGGAGATACGGTCGGATTTTCTGGTAATAGGAAGCGGCATAGCCGGTCTCAGTTTCGCCCTCAAGGTGGCCGGAGCTGGCACGGTAACGCTGCTGACCAAGCGCAACATCAGGGAATCGGCGACATTCTACGCCCAGGGCGGCATAGCGTCGGTCTCAAGCAAGGAAGACACCTTCGAGGCCCACATAAAAGACACTCTGGACGCCGGAGCGGGGTTATGCGACCCCGCTGTAGTCGAGATGGTGGTCAAGGACGCCCCGGCCCGCATTCAGGAACTCATTGATCTCGGTGTCGAGTTTACGAGGAGAGGCATCGGAGAAGCCATCGAGCTTGACCTCGGAAAAGAAGGCGGCCATTCCAAAAGAAGGATCGTCCACGCCGAAGACCTTACGGGCAGGGCCGTGGAAGAAGCGCTTGTCCACGCAATAGAGACGAACAAAAACATCAGGGTCTTCGAGGATGTCATAGCCGTGGACCTCCTCTCGCACTCCAAGTTCGTCGCCCCGGCCGAAGAGGATACCGTCTGGGGGGCTTACGCCCTTGACAAGAAGACCGGCGAGATCCATACCTTTTTAGCCAAGGCAACGGTTTTGGCCACTGGCGGGGCCGGCAAGGTCTACCTCTATACCAGCAACCCTGATGTTGCCACCGGAGACGGGATAGCGATGGCCTACAGGGTCGGAGCCGAGATAGCCGACATGGAGTTCATCCAGTTCCATCCGACCTGCCTGTTTCACTCCAAAGCCAAGAGCTTTTTGATCTCGGAGGCGCTAAGGGGAGAAGGCGGGGTGTTAAAGCTCAAGGACGGCACGCCGTTCATGCAGAAACACCACCGCATGGCGGACCTCGCCCCCAGGGACATCGTGGCCCGCGCCATCGACTTTGAACTGAAGAAAAGCGGGGACGAGTGCGTCTATCTCGACATAACCCACAAGCCGGCGGAGTTCATAGAAAAACGCTTCCCTAACATCCACAAAAAGTGCCTTGAGTTCGGCATAGACATGACGAAGGCGCCGGTCCCGGTGGTCCCGGCCGCGCACTATACCTGCGGAGGCGTCAGGACCGATCCGAACGGGATGACGACCGTCAACAGGCTCTACACCATAGGGGAAGCGGCCTCCACGGGCCTGCACGGCGCCAACCGCCTCGCCTCGAACTCGCTCCTTGAGTCCCTGGTATTTGCCGACAGGGCCTCAGCCCACGCCATAGACATCGTAAAAAGGACCGCCCCCGGGGTCCCTTCCATCCCGCAGTGGGAAACGCGCGGGGCCGTCCCAAGCGACGAGGCTGTAGTCATAAGCCAGAACTGGGACGAGATACGGCGCTTCATGTGGAACTATGTGGGGATCGTCAGGTCCGACAAGAGGCTTGAACGGGCCAGAAGGAGGATGAACCTCCTGAAGAACGAGATAAACGAATACTACTGGGACTTCCGGATAACAAGCGACCTCGTGGAGCTGCGTAACATCGCCACCGTGGCCGAGCTTATCATAACATCCGCGTCCATGAGGAAAGAGTCCCGGGGCCTGCACTACAACATAGACTACCCGGAAAAAGACGACATATACTTCAAGAAGAAGACCGTGCTCAGGGTCTGCGGCTGAAAATGAACCCTCCATGGCTTTAAAACCCCGGAGTTTTCAGAACGCTAAAAACGCTTTGCTCAACGGGCCGCCGGAAAAGCGGCTCCCTGGCGGACCGCGCCATATCAGATGGTCCGGTTCCGTGCCTCGCTTGGAGAGCTCGCCGGGCGAAGCCTCACCGTAACGGTAGTCCCCCTGCCCTTGTCGCTTTCCACCTCGATATCCCCTGAGTGGTCCTGAATGATCCTGTACGTGATCGTGAGACCCATGCCCGCGCCCTCGAACTTCGATGACTGGAAGGGGTTGAATATCTTTCTTATCTCCTCGGGCGTCATGCCGCTTCCGGTATCGGATATCTTTACCGCTATCGTCTGGTCTATCGTCGGGGAGGTCGCTACCGTTATCTCACCTTTTTTATCTATCGCCTCCACCGAGTTCTGGAGGATGTTGAAGAGGGCGATCTTCAGGTTGCCGTAGTCGAGGTTTACAGGCGGAGGGCCTTCCATAAGGGCCGTTTTCACGGTTATCTCCTTGCCCTGCCCCTCGACATACTCCTGAATGTCCTTTACGGCCGCCATTACGACTTCGTTCACATCCGAGGGTTTGAGGTTGGATACGAGTATCTTCTTGTACTCGTCTATCCTCTGGAGCATCCTCTCCAGACGCTCCACATACTTTATGATCCTCTCCGTATAGGCCTTGTGCTGAGGGTCGGTCTCTCCGTCGGCAAGACGGCGCGCAAGGCCCCCGATGGCCGTAAGCGGGTTTCTTATCTCATGGGCTATGCCGTCGACCATGCCGCCGAGGGCGGCCATCTTCTCGGTCTCCCTGAGCTTGTTCTGCAGAAGGCGCATCCTCAGGAGCGATTTCACGCGCACCGCCACTTCCTGCAGGCTGTAGGGCTTGGCGATGTAGTCCTCTGCCCCGACCTCGAACCCCATCACCTTGTCCTCGATCTCGGTCCTTCCGGTGAGCATTATGACGGGGATGTAGCGGGTCTCTTCCTTCGATTTAAGCCGGCGAAGCGCCTCGTAGCCGTCCATCTGCGGCATCATCACATCCATGAGTATGATGTCGGGACGGAACGAGTGGACCTTTTCAAGGGCCTCAAAACCGTTGCGCGCGCTCCCGAGCTCGTAGCCCTCTGCTTCGAGCTTGGCCATCAGAAGCGCCAGGTTCCTCTCGTCATCGTCTACGGCAAGCACCCTTGGCTTCATCTTGGACCGGCCTTCCTGTTAACAGAGTTCTCCATGATACCTGCCTTTATCTTCATGTAAAAGCCCGCCTTCTCCTCGTTTCCCACGGACCGGTAGGCCTCGATCAGCCTGTCGAGGTTAAAAAGCGCCTCCGGGGTCTGGTTGCCGTTGAGCCTCACTATGTATGACTTCTCAAAGAGGGCGATAGCGTCTTTCAAAGACCCGTTTCTCGCCCTCAAGTCGCCCATCCTCTCAAGGTCGAGGGCGACCTTTCTCGCGTCCCCGTGCGACCTGTCCATATCGTAGGCGTCCATGTAATAACCCATAGCCTCCTCGTACCTGCCGGCAAGGCCGGAAAGCTCGGCCATCGCCCTGTAGGAGTTGGCGATCTCGGGGCCGTTTCTCTCGGCCTTGTTTATCTCGACGGCCCGCTTTAAAATCCCGGCGGCCTCGGCGCCTCTCCCCGTATCTATGAATATCAGGGCCTTCTGGTTGAGCTTGGCCCCTGAGACGGCCCCGAGCCGTCTGTCGATGTTTATCGACTCGTCTATCGAGTCGAGGGCCGCGGCTGAGTCTCCGGTTAACCGGTCTGCAAGGGCCAGTGACGAGTAAGCCTCCGAGAGGACCTTTTCGTCATCGGTGTCCACTCCGACCCTGACGGCGTCGTAAAGGTAGTATTTCGCGGCCTCCGGTTCGTCGAGGAGGATATTGACCCTGCCTATGTTTATAAGGTCTTCTGTCTCGGAGGACCTGTTTCCAATGGACCTGTCGATACGCAGGGCCTCCATGAACTTCTCTCGCGCCGACCGGTAGTCCCCCTTAGAGTAGGCTTGCATGGCGGCGTTTTTAACCTCTACTCCCTTTACGGCTATGTAAGACTTGCCTGAGTTTACCGCGGGGACGGCGGCGCACCCGCCGATAGCCGATACCAGGGCAAGGGCTGCCGTAAAACGAAAAAATCCAGTCATATTGAAGGCTTTCACTTTTTTCCCCTCTCAAAAAGACCGCCTCTCTCTCCGCTCCCATCTAAGGAGGAGCTGTAGACCGGCGTGTGGCTGTTTTTTGAGCTTAAAGATACCAGTTTACGGCCTTGTTGTAAATACCTCTATGTTTTTTTTTACTTATCCGGCCCCTTTAAGCGGCTTTACCGTGAGCGCTCCGGCAGAGTGGAGGGAATGAACCCTCCACGGGCTTAAAACCCCGGTACTTTCAGACCGTTAAAAATAAAAACGGGGGACTTTAAACAAAGTCC
>JACRCJ010000295.1 GCA_016219075.1 Deltaproteobacteria bacterium
GGTATCCGACGACTCTACTATCGCCCTGTAGACATTGATGTACCCGTGGCCCTCTTCCTTCCAGTCCCTGTAGTCCCTCCCGGCGAACCTGAACGCAGGGCCGGAGAATATGATCGTGGACGGAGAGATGACCTTTTCCTGAAGGGCGGCCGCCGCGTGTATGGGCTTGAAGGTGGAGGCCGGAGGGTATTGCCCCTGTACGACCCTGTTGTTAAGGACATTCAGGGGGTTTTGCAGGAGTTCCTTCCACTCGGCGGCGGAGATACCAGATGACAGTATGTTAGGGTCGAAGGCCGGGGTGCTTACCATGGCCAGGATCCTGCCTGTTTTGGGGTCCATCGCCACCGCCGCGCCGACCCGGTCCTTCATGGCCGCCCACGCGGCCACCTGAGTCCTCAAGTCTATCGTAAGCTTGACGTTGTTGCCTGGGTACGGGGAGTTCCAGTTGACGACATTTATCTTCCTGCCGAGGGCGTCAACCTCGACCTCCTTGCCGCCAGCCGCTCCCCTGAGGTCTTCTTCAAGGGATTTTTCAAGCCCGTATTTGCCGACGAGGTCCCCGGGCCCGTAGGCGCTGTCGGTCTCCTTGAGCTCCTTTTCGTTTATCTCGCCTAAGTACCCGAGCAGGTGCGCGAAGGGTTCCGGATAAAGATACTGCCTCTTCGGGGAGACATCGAGGATTATGCCGGGGATCTCGAACTTGTAGCTCTCTATCCTGACGGTCTCCTCCCAGCTCAGGTCTTCCTTGAGCTTTACGGCCTGGAACTGCGGCCTGCCCTTGTTCTTCAAGAGCTTCTCGTCGATCTCCGTAGCCTCTATGCCCGCGAGTTTTTTAAGCTTGTCTTTCGTGGCCGCCCAGTCCACGACGTCCTCCGGGACGAGGAAAAGGTCGAACCCCGGGCGGTTGTCGGCGACCTTGACGCCGAGCCTGTCGTAGACGATCCCGCGCGGGGCGGGGGACTTAACGAGCCTGAGCCTGTTGTTCTGGGAGAGTTCCCTGTAGTGTTCGGCTTCCTTGACCTGGAGGTACCAGAACCTTACGAATATGACGAAGAAGACGGAGATGACGAATATGTTCGCCGCGAATATCCGCTGCTTGAACTCTTTCGGTTCCTTATCTTTGAAGTAACCGCTCAATTTACGTTGTCCTTAAAGCTCTGCGGGCTCACCCACGCGGTGATCCTGGAAAGGAAGAGTATTATCGCCGGTGAGGTCGCCCCGGTGACCACGGCCTGGAGTACGACGGTTGAAAGAAAGCTGGCCTCGGCGTGAGAGGCCCGGATTATCGTGTAGATTATGATCCCTTTTACGGCCGAGGCCGCGGCGATCCCCCCGCCCCGCATCATTGGGGTGGAGAACTGGACCTTCCTGGAAAACAGGTTCACGGCTATGAAGACGGCGATAAGCGCGAACGATGTGGAGCCGATGATCCCGGCGCTGAAGGCGTCTTCAATGTAGCCGAGCACGAACCCGAGGAGCACCGCTTCGAACCCGGCCTTCCTGTACGCCATGTAAAAGACGATGATCAGCGGGAGGTCGGGCGCCGGAAAGGCAGGGAAGAGCGTGCTCTTTATCGCGAGGTATATGACCGTGAGGGGGAGGAATAATAGGGACTCTTTCATAAGCGTGTTCTTGAAAAGTTAAAAGGACGGAGAGCCTTTTCAGGCTCTCCGGGACCGGATAACTCTTTATTTGAAAAATGTTTTTGCCGCGAAAATGCGGCGCTCCGGCGTGCGGGGGCTTCTATTCCTGCGTGAAAAAACCTGAATCCCTGACCAGCAGGACCTCTTCGAGCCGTTGTATGTCCATCTTTGGGCGTACCTCGACATATTTGAAGAAGCTCTCCCTGCTCTTCTCTATCTTGGTGACCTCGCCGACGACCAGGCCCTTGGGGAAAGTCCCTGAAAGACCTGAAGTGAGGATCAGGTCGCCGACCTGGACGTCGTCTGCCTGCCTGATGTACTTGAGGGTAAGTCCGTCGCCCCCGGTGCCCTCGACTACTCCCTTGACCCTGCTTCTCTGCACGAGCACATCTATGTCGGAGCGCACGTCAAGGTTGACGAGCACCTTGGATGAGTGGCTGTTGACTTCTATTACCCTGCCCACCACCCCGAAGGGGCTAATTACCGCCTGGTCCTTTACGACCCCTTCGGAGGCCCCCTTGTTTATCGTTATGGTCTTTGTCCAGCCGTCGAGGTCAAGCCCCATGATGCCGGCGGCGATGGTGGCGAACCCGGCGTTCTCCTTGTAGTCGAGGACCTGCTTTAATCTGGCGTTCTGGTTGACGTCTTCCTTGAGGCTGTTGTTCTCCTCCTGAAGGCGGAGAACGGTCTTTTTAAGCGAATCGTTCTCATCCTTTACCTCCATGAGGTAGATGTAGTCCGACCAGACGCCTTTTATGGAGTGTTCCGCCGCAAGCACCGCCCTCTGCAGGGGCCCGGCCATGGCCGAGAGCGCCTCTTTAAGGACGAAGGCGCGCGTGGTGTCGCGCCTGTCCGTGAGGGCAAGGTGGAGGGAGAAGAGCGCAAGCGCGACGGAGACCAGCAATATCCGGTTTCTCTTAAGAAGCGATACTATGTGTCTTTCCGACATCCGCATTGGAAGCGATCACCTTGTCCGTAAGCGGTATTTTGATTCCCTTAAGCCCGGTCCGCCTTAGCCCCGCTCTCAGGCGGTTGTAGAAGACTGTACAAACGGACGGCCGCGGACTTGTACGGCGGGGAGGTCTCATCCCATCATTTCATTTCGGCATTTACCGGGCTTTTCTTTAACGGGATGCTGAAAAACCGGGTCTGTTGCCCTTGCGGGCGCAGCGTTGCGACCTAAATCAACCTGCCGGGTCAACATCAGGCTAATTCGGGATGGCGACCTCTCTTAAGAGCTTTATCTCGTCGAGCAACTTTCCGGCGCCCTTGACGACGCATGTCAGAGGGTCGTCGGCTATAGTCACCGGGAGCTGGGTCTCTTCCCTGAGGATAATGTCGAGGTTCTTTAAAAGCGCCCCGCCTCCGGCAAGCACTATGCCCTTGTCCACGAGGTCGGCCGCAAGCTCCGGAGGGGTAATCTCAAGCACATGCTTGACCGCCTCGATAAGGGCGTTTATCGGCTCGTTCAGGGCTTCCCGTATCTCCCCGGACTCTATCTCAAGGGTGGTGGGGATGCCGGTTATGAGGTTTGAGCCCTTTATCTCGAGCTTCTGCGTCTTCTCTTCCGGCATCGGAAGGCCTAAAGACATCTTTATGATCTCGGCCACCCCGGTTCCTATCGAGAGGTTGTACTTCCTCTTTATGTACTGGACGATGACCTCGTCGAGCTTGTCCCCGCCTATCCTTATGGACTTGGACTGCACTATGCCGGCCAGAGAGATGACGGCTATCTCGGAGGTGCCCCCGCCGATGTCGACTATCATGTTGCCCGAAGGCTCGGTTATCGGAAGGCCCGCTCCTATGGCGGCGGCCATCGGCTCTTCGATGAGATAGACCTCGGCGGCGCCGGCGGAGTAGGCCGATTCCCTTACGGCCCTCTTCTCGACCTGCGTTATCCCGGAGGGGACGCCGACTATTATCCTCGGCCTCACCAGAAGCCTTCTGTTGTGGACCTTGGCGATGAAGTACTTGAGCATCTCCTCGGTCACCTCGAAGTCCGCTATGACGCCTTCTTTAAGCGGCCTTATGGCGGCGATGTTGCCGGGGGTCCTGCCGAGCATCGCCTTGGCTTCCTTGCCCACCGCCAGCACTCGCTTGCCCTTGCCGTCTTTTTTGACGGCGACGACCGAAGGCTCGTTGCAGACGATCCCCTTGCCTTTGACATAGATCAGCGTGCTGGCCGTGCCTAAGTCTATGGCAAGGTCGTTTGAAAAAAGACCCAGAATATAGTTGAACATGCCTTCTCCTTGGTAAACGGTGAGCCGAATAAGCCTATAGGAATAAATTATCCACGAAATACTAACAGAAAATAAAGAATTTATGCAAGGACAAAATCAATAAAAAAGTTGAATTGGCCTCCAAAATTCATTATTATAGATTTTTACTGTCCAATGCTGTGACAGAAAACACCGTCGCCAGGTCAATCGGAGGTCATTGATGCTTGAAGGTATCAGGAAAAGACGCAATTCGTTCGTGATTTTATTGGCGTTCGCGGCCATAATCCTTGTTTTTGTCTTCTGGGGGGTCGGCCCCAACAACGGCGGGGACGGGGACCAGGGAACAGTGGCCACCGTCGACGGCGAGTCCATAACCGTAAAGGAGTACGCCAACCTTTATAAAAGGCAGGTCGATTACTACAAACAGACCTTCAAGGACCAGTTCGACGACGAGATGGCCAAAAAGCTCGATCTCAAGAGAAGGGCCGTAGAGATACTGATAAACAGGTCTCTGGCCATAAAGGCCGCAAAGGCCGACGGGCTGGAGGTGTCGGCCTCGGAGGTGCAGGACGCCATAAAGGCCATCCCGGCCTTCTCAAAGAACGGGGTCTTCGACAAGGACGTCTACTTCCAGACCTTGAGCGCCAACAGGATAAAACCTCCCGAGTTCGAGAAGAGCATAGAGATGGACCTCCTCACGATGAAGATGAGGGAGAAGGTCTTGAAGGACGTGAGCGTGTCGGATGAAGATGTCCTGGCCGAGTACAAAAGCGTCAACAGGAAGCTGGACCTCGACTACATAGGCGTCTCAGGCGGCTCCTTCAAGAAGGAGGTCACCGTCACCGACGACGAGGCGAGGGAGTACCTCAAGAAAAACGGGAGCGAGTTCATGGTCCCGGTAAAGGTAAAGGCTTTCTACGCCTATGCCGGCCTGAAAGAGGCGGCCGGAAAGGTCAAGGTCACCGACGCCGAGATAAGCGAGTTCTACGAGAAGAACGTGAAGCAGTTCGAGACCCCGGAGGAGGCCCGCGCCAGGCACATACTGATAACGCCGGACACCAAAGAGGCCGACAGGGAAAAGGCCAGGGCCGGGGCTAAAGCCAAGGCCGACGATATCCTGAAGAAGCTAAAGACCGGAGCGGACTTCGCGGCCCTTGCCAGGGCCGACTCCGCGGACCCCGGCTCCGCGAAGATGGGCGGGGAGCTCGGCTGGTTCCCCAGGGGAGTGATGGTCAAGTCCTTCGAAGCCGCGGTCTTCTCACTCAAGAAGGGCGAGCTCAGTCCCGTGGTCGAGACCGAGTTCGGCTACCACATAATACTCCTTGAGGAGAAGAGGGACGCAGGTGTAGTGCCCCTTAACAAGGTAAAAGAGTCTATCGTCGCCTCTTTAAAGGGGAAGAAGTCAAAGATGGAGGCGAGAGACGCGGTGGTCTCCATCGAGAGGGCTTTCAGGGAGGCCAAGACCCTGGACGAGCTTAAAAAGGCGGCTTCGGCCGGCAAGGAGATAAAGACCGTCACCACTGGCCTCTTCTCCGAGGACGACAAGAAGACCGTGCTTGCGACGAACGAGTCGTTGAAAAACTCCATATTCTTCCTCAAGGCGGGCGAGACCACCCAGATAGTCGACGGCGGGGACGGCTACTATATAGTGAGGGTGCTGGAGAAGGTAGACGCCCATGTCCCCGAGTACGGCGAGATCGCCGAAAAGGTAAAGGAGAGGGTCGCCTCCATAAAGGCCAATGAACGGGCCCGGCAGAAGGCCGAAGAGCTTTTGACCAGGGTAAAGGGCGGAGAGGACATCAATGCCATCGCGAAAAAGGATAACTTCAAGCTGGAGAGCACCGGGTACTTCAGCCGCGCCGACGGCTTCATACCAAAGATAGGCGCCTACGCCGCCGAAAACGCCTTGCTCTTCGCGCTCACCGAGGCGACTCCCGTGTACCCGGAGATACTCGGTCAGGACGGAAAGTTCTATCTCCTCAGGCTCAAGGGCGTAAAGGAGGCAGGAGAAGCGGGTCTTGGGCCGATGAAGGAAGAGTTAAAGTCCAGGATCCTCGCGAGCAAGCAGGAAGAGGTGCTTTCCAA
>JACRCJ010000300.1 GCA_016219075.1 Deltaproteobacteria bacterium
ATGAAAAAATACATCGATCAAGGCGAAGATTACAGGTGGAATACCGACAGGGCTGTAAGCGCGGATGATTTCAACACCATCAACAGCGTAGCCTTATTCGCCGGACCTCTCCTTGAGATGTACCCGTCCGTGACCAAAGAAGAGCTCAAGACCCTTTTGGAGAGAGGTGAGGATATAGCCGTCCTTGACGCGCGCGACACTAAGGAATTCGACAAGGCCCATATCCGCACCTCGGTGAACATCCCGGTTGCCCTTATCGAAAGGGACGCAAGGTCGGTTCTCAAACTGAGCGACCATATAATAGTCTACAGCCGGGATTCGGAGTGCGCCTTATCCGCGGTGGCGGCGGATAAGCTCACTACCATCGGGTTTGAATATGTCATGCGCTATACCGGAGGCATTGAGGAATGGACAAAGGCCGGGGAGCCCGTAGAAGGCAGATCGGCCGTAGAAGGTAAACCGGAGCACTTCCCCAAAGCCGCTTAGGGGTTTCCGGGGCGCTGAAAGGAGGAATGGACATGTCAAGGGTTATCACCACCAGAGAGCTTAAAAGGATGATGGATACGGACGAGCGGTTTGTCCTGGTAAATGTCCTCGATAACGGAGCGTACGAACAGGAGCATATCTGCGGCTCGATAAATATCCCGCTCGGGGATATCGAGAAAGATGCCCGTGAGATCCTCGATAAAGGCGAAAAGGTCGTCGTCTACGGCTCCGAGCCCGGAAGCGTGGAGACCACACTGGCCGCTGAAAAGTTTGCTTCACTCGGGTACCGTGATGTCGTACGGTACGAAGGGGGCATGCTGGAATGGACGGTCAAGGGCTTGTGCACCGAGGGCGCCGTGATAGAGCGGCAGAAAAGGGCCGCGTCTTAAAAAATAAGGCCGTGCCCGTAAAGACGGGCACGGGGGCTTTAGATACGCCGTGCCCTTCGATTGAGTGAACGGAGGTGAGATTTCATGTTTAAAACGATAAACGCCAAAGGGCTTAAAGAGATGATGGACCGGGGCGAAGAGTTCGTGCTGGTAAATGTGCTCGACAGGGGATCGTTCGAGAACGAGAGGATCTGCGGCTCCGTCAACATACCCGTGGCCGGCATACAGGATGCCGTGCACAGGATAAAAAGGAACGAGACCGTCATTGTGCACTGTTCCGGGACGGAGTGCAAGGCGAGCGAGTTCGCGGCCAGGGAGCTCGAAAAACTCCGCTTCAAGGATGTCAGAAGGTTTGAAGGCGGACTCGAGGAGTGGAAGAAAGAGGGCTTCTGCCTCGAAGGCAGACTCCACGAGAAAGCGGCCTGAGTGCTGGCGCACGGCTGGTTTTAAAATGAACCCTCCCCGCAGTTCGCTCCGGGGTATCTGAAAACAACTCATGTCATTAGATGTTTTGTATTGTTTTTAACAAAACACCAGGGGCATTGCGTAGCGAGCATGAAGGAGAGAGAGCGAGCAAGCCTCTGTATTTATTGCGCGCGAACTTGACAGCGAGCGAAGCAATAGCCCCGAGGCGCGCGCCAGCGCGCAAAAAGGCTTTTGTAAAGCGCAGCAAGCTGCAGGGTATTAGACCCTAAGAGAGAATAAATCTGCCTCGAAGGAAAACTCCGCGAGAAAGCCGCTTGAGTACCGGCGTACGGGTGCTGGCGCACGGCTGGTTAAAAACTTGGAATATTCCACGGAACAGGCTGGTAGTGGTGAGCGTTCCGTTTGTGAAATTGCCGACCGCGCGGTACTGGCGCACGGGTACTGGCGTACGGCTGGTTTAAAAGCTGACTATAACCCGCCACGAGCCTGTGCCAAATGAGGACTTTCAAAATTGCCGACCGCACGGTACTGGCGTACGGGTGCTGGCGCACGGCTGGTTAAAAGCTTGGATATTCTACGGAACAGGCTGGTAGCTGTGAGCGTTCCGTTTGTGAAATTGCCGACCACACGGTCCTGGCGTACGGGTGCTGGCGCACGGCGGGTTACGGTTTGTGATTTACCGGATACAAAAAAAGGGAGAGTATTCTCCCTTTTTTTTGCCTCTTGCTACTCCCCGACCTTGGCCAAAAGCCCCTTTCTTTTGACGACCGAGAAGTTCCATGCGAAAAAGAGGACGGCAAAAATGATGTAGACGGCGTTCAGCGAAAAGGCCCATATAAGGTCTTCGACCGGGAAGCCCCCCTTCGATATCACCTTCCTCATACCCTCGAATACATGCGACGACGGGACGAAAAAGGCTACCTTCCGCACCCACCCCGGGAGCACCTCAACCGGGTAGAATACGGCCGAGACCGGCTGGAAGAAGAGCGCCACGCCCCACGCCAGTATCTCGGCCTCCTGACCGAACCTCAGTATCAGGGCGGTCGTGACGATGCCCACGGCCCAGCCCATTATCACCAGGTTCACGATCAGGGGGATAAGGGCGAACCCGAGCGTGAAGATGTCGAAGGAGTACAGGAGCCACGCAAGAGAGACCATGACGGTCGAGGTTAAAAGGAGCTTCACGATGCTTATGAGCATCAGCGACGAGACATACTCGGCGGGGCTCAGGGGGCTTACGAATATGTTCAGGAGGTTTCTCGACCACATGTCCTCAAGGAACGATACCGATATCCCCTGCTGGCTCCTGAACAGGATGTCCCAGAGGATGAGCGCGCCGACGAAAAAGGTGACGAACCCGGGAAGCTCTCCCGCGTGCCTGCCGAGATATACGCTTACGAACCCCCAGAGGACCAGGTCCAGGATAGGCCAGTAAAAGACCTCCATGAGCCTCGGCAGGCTCCTTTTGTACAGGTACAGGTGTCTTGTCGTATAGGCTAAAACCCTCGATACCTTCATCCCTTCAATCCTGCCTCGCAATCTTCAAAAAGACCTCTTCGAGGGACGCGCCGTGGAACTTCGCCTCTATCTCCTCTGGTCTTCCGAGGGCTATGACCCTGCCCCTGTCCATGAAAAGTATCCTGTCGCACATCTCCTCCATCTCCTTCATGTTGTGCGAGGTGTAGAGTATCGAAAGCCCGTTCTCCCTTCTTATCCTCTGAAGGAGCCTGCGGGTCTTGTCGGCGATGTCCGGGTCGAGAGAAGCCGTGGGCTCATCGAGGAAGAGCACCCTTGGGCTGTTAAGGAGCGCCTTGCAGAGGCATACCCTTGTTATCTGGCCGGAGGAGAGCCTTCTGGTCGGGACGTTCGCGATATCGCCTATCTCGAAGACCTCCAGAAGCTCATCGATCCTCTTTTTCCTCTCCTTTACCCCGTAGAGCCCCGCGAATACGGTCAGGTTCTCCCTTACGGTCAGCGAGAACGGAAGAGAGATGTA
>JACRCJ010000061.1 GCA_016219075.1 Deltaproteobacteria bacterium
CGAGGCGTGGTACGCATCCATCATCGCCCTGTTGTTCGGGTTTATTATCGCGCAGTCGAGCCCTGCCGCAAGCGCCATCGTGAGGAAGGTCGAGTTTATGACCTCTCTTGCCGGGAGCCCGAACGAGATGTTGCTTACCCCCAATACCGTCGTCAGCCCGAGGCGCTCCTTTACGAGCCTTATCGCCTTCAATGTCTCCATCGCGCTTAAAGGCGCGGCGCTTACAGTCATGGCGAGGCAATCCACCACGAGGTCTTCTTTCCTGATGCCGAGCGAGAGCGCCTTATCAAGCATCTTCTCGGCCACTCTTACCCTCCCCTCGGCCGTATCAGGTATTCCGGCGTCGTCGAGCGTGAGGCCGAGAAGGGCGCCCCCGTACTTTCCGGCGAGCGGGAGGATGTCGGAGAGTTTCTTCTCCTCGCCGCTTATCGAGTTTATAAGCGGCTTGCCGTCCACGGCCGTAAGCCCGGCTATGATGGCTTCGGGGTCGGAGGAGTCTATGACTACCGGCAATACGCTGTTCTCGTTGACGGAGAAGACGGCGCGCTTCATCCCGTCTATCTCCCTTATGCCGGGTACCCCGACATTGATGTCGAGGGCGTGCGCCCCGGCCTCGGTCTGTTTGCGGGCCTCGTTCCTGATCCCGGCGGTCTTTCCCTCTTTTATCTCCTGGGCCAGGACCTTCCTGCCGGTGGGGTTTATCCTCTCGCCGATGATGACCGGCGGCAGGCCAGACCCGAAGAGGGTGAAGGCCGTCCTGCTCGAAAGGGCCGTAAAGCCGGGTGAAGTCCTCTTTACGGGCTTGAGCGACTTGAAGACCTCTCCCATCTTCTTTATATGGTCGGGGCCCGTGCCGCAGCATCCGCCAAGGACCGACACCCCGGCCTCTACGAGCTTCGGGACGAACGACGCCATATCGTCGGGCGAGGCCGGGAATATGGTCTGGTTGCCGCGGAGAAACGGTATCCCCGCATTGGCCTGAGCTATCAGAGGCGTATCGACGACCCTGCTCATCGCCGAAACGGCCTTGTATATGCCTTCTATTCCCAACGAGCAGTTAGCCCCTACGCAGTCCGCTCCGAGGGAGGCCGCCATTATGGCGAAGGATTCTGGGGGGGTCCCCAGAACCGTCCTCATCGTCTCGTCGAAGGTCATTGTCGCCACAACGGGAAGCCCCGTGGACTTACAGGCGATGATAGCGGCCTTCATCTCTTTTATGTCCATCATCGTCTCGATGATGAAGAGGTCCACGCCGCCGTCTTTGAGGGCCGCGGCCTGCCCGGTGAAGACCTCCAGGGCGGTCTCGAAGGTGATGTCGCCCACGGGCTCCACGAAGTGGCCCGTCGGGCCTATCCCCCCCGCAACGAACCGGTCCTTGGCCTCGGCGCGGGCGCACCCGGCGGCGGCCCTGTTTATCTCACTGAGCCTGCCCTCCAGGGCGTACTCCTTAAGTTTTATCCTGTTTGCGCCGAAAGTATTTGTAGTGACTATATCAGAGCCGGCCTCTATGTAGGCCCTGTGCACCTTTCTTACTATTTCAGGGTCCTTCAGGCTCAGTTCGTCCGGACACCCCCCCGGCTTCAACCCGAGCCGCTGAAGCATGGTGCCGGTGGCGCCGTCGAAGAGCAGCGGTCTTGTATTCAAGGCTTTAAGAAAATCACCTGGCATTTGGGTAAATCTCTCCCTTTTGTATTTTAACCCCTGTCGGGGCTTAATTAAGCGCGGCTTGCCGCAGAGGCTGACTAACGATATTTCCTTCGAATACCTCGAGAAAAGCGGCGGGGCGGTTTATTCGTGTAATTGTATCCGTTTATGCCGTGACTATCAAGCAGGAGTTTGAGAAATCCGTTATGACCGAAGTCACATGAAATAGGCCGAAAAACAGTTATCATTTTTTTATTTTTTAACGCTCTGAAAACCCCGGGGTTTTAATAAGCCCTGGGAGGGTTCATTTAAGCCGGAGGCCGATATGAAGAAGACTTTTCTCCTGATAGCCCTTGTGGTACTGGCCGGGTGCCCGGCCCGGATGGCGGCAAAGAAGGGCGTCCTGCCGGAGAAGAAAGAGCTTGAGGTCTGGCAGGTGCTCAGCCAGGCCGGGGAAGGGAAGACGCGGTTCAACATCGAAGACACCTGGTACATCTACTGCATGAACATCTCGTATGTCCCCGTGGACAGGCCCAGGCAGATGACCAATGAGTCAATGGGCGGCCAGTGCCCGGTGGAAAAGGCCGAGTACATGGTCTACGACAAGGAGACAAAAGCGGTCGTAAGGGACACGGTACTCTCGCAGGAAAACTGCGCTGGCTGCCACCGCAGGTAAGACAGCACCCTTCGGCCCTTCCGCCTGCCCCTCAGGATGCCTTGTTCACTCCGCTCCCTTGACGGCCAGGACGAAGGGGTTTTTCCGACTTTACTTTTTTTCATGCCCGATGTATCTTTAACTCATTCTCCTCAATCTACAGATCAAACACGGAAAGGACGGGCCGGCATGAACACCTTCGAGCCTCATCTGCACCTGCCCATAACCCTCGGGACGGAGCTGCTGGTCGAGATAGCGGAGCTGAAGCTCCGCACGAAAAGCGTATTGATAGGCATGGATAGCTCAAACTACCTGATAATGAAGCTCTCCAGCCAGGACTTCGAGGCAGGCCTCGCGGACGAAAAGGTCATGGCGGGCGAGCTTGTCGTAAGGTACCTCTTCAGAGGCTCCGTATACGGCTTCAAGACGCGCCTGTTGAAGCTTCTCACCGACCCCGCCCGGCTCGCCTTCGTCTCGTACCCGTCCAAGATAGAGGAGTTCAATGTAAGGAACAACCCCAGGTACGAATGCATCCTCCCGGCCGAGACTATCTTCGGAGGCGACCAGGTCGAACTGGTCATCGTGGATATCAGCATCAAGGGGTGCCGGTGCGTCATAAAGACCTCGTCCGTGGCGAGCAGGGAGAAGCTCTACTCCTCTATCGACATCGACAGGGCCATACCGCTCAGGATAAACCTGCCCGGCAAGGAAGAAAAGCTCGGGATAACCGGGAAGATCAGGAACATAAACAAGGACAACGACAGGGTCATCTTCGGCGTCCTCTTCGACGAGCCGGAGGGGGAGGCGGAAGAGTCGCTCAAAAACTTCGTCTCGCTGATATCGGATATAGAGAAGATATAAGTGAAGCCCGGGTTTAAGGCTGCCGGGGGCACAAACCCAGGGCAGCCTTTTTTATTCCCCTTCGGGTAAATACCCCGCAGTTTTCTGCGCAATACAAAAGGCCTTTTTGCGCGCTGGTCGCGCGCCTCGGGGCTATTGCTCCTCGCTTGCAAGCTCGCGCGCAATAAATACAGAGGCTTGCTCGCTCACTTTCCTTTAGGCTCGGCTGCGCAATGGACCTGGTGTTTTGTTAAAACAATACGAAAGACTTTCTTCGCAATAAAATCGTTTGTTTTTAGATACCCCAAGGCAGCCGGGTGCGCCGTAGAGGGCCCTAACCGAGCGAAAGCTCCCTGTCCTCAAGCTCCTTTATCCTGTCCCTGAGCTCCGCGGCCTTTTCAAAATCGAGCTTCTTCGCGGCCCGTTCCATCTCTTTCCTCAAGGACTTCAATATCAGCGGTATCTCGTGCGGAGGTATGTACTCCTCGGTCTTCTCGGCGGCCGCCTGAACGGTGTAGTAGTCGCTTTCGTAGATGGAACTCAGGATATCCTTTATCCTGCTCTTTATCGTCTCTGGCGTGATATTGTTGGCCCGGTTGAAGTCCCCCTGTATCTTTCTCCTCCTCTCCGTCTCGCCGATAGCGGCCCGCATGGAAGGGGTTATCCTGTCGGCGTACATTATGACCCTGCCGTCAACGTTCCTGGCGGCCCTTCCGCAGGTCTGGATGAGGGAGCGCTCGGAACGGAGGAAGCCTTCCTTGTCGGCGTCAAGTATCGCAACGAGCGAGACCTCCGGTATGTCGAGGCCCTCCCTCAGGAGGTTTATGCCGACGAGACAATCGAACTTGCCGAGCCTCAGGTCCCTGATTATCTCTATCCTCTCAAGCGTCTCGATGTCGGAGTGGAGGTACTTGACCCTTATACCCAGCTCCGAGTAGTACTGCGTCAGGTCCTCGGCCATCCTCTTGGTGAGGGTGGTCACGAGCACCCTCTCCTTTTTGTTGACCCTCTTTTTTATCTCGCCGAGGAGGTCGTCCACCTGGGAGGACGCGCCCCGCACCTCGATCTCCGGGTCCATGAGCCCGGTCGGGCGTATTATCTGCTCCACCACGGCCCCTCCCGCGGCCCTGTACTCGTACTCGGCCGGGGTGGCCGAGACATATACGGCCTGGCCGGCCCTCTTTTCGAACTCGTCGAACTTGAGAGGCCTGTTGTCCAGGGCAGAGGGGAGCCTGAAGCCGTACTCTATGAGCGTCTGCTTTCTGGAACGGTCGCCGTGGTACATGCCGTTAAGCTGCGGGACGGTTATGTGGCTCTCGTCGATAAAGAGGAGGTAGTCCTCCGGGAAGTAGTCTATGAGCGTGTACGGAGGCTCTCCGGCCGCCCTTCCGGTTATGTGCCTTGAGTAGTTTTCTATCCCCGGACAGTAGCCCATCTCCTCCATCATCTCCATGTCGAAGAGCGTCCTCTGCTCAAGCCTCTGGTACTCAAGGTGCCTGCCAGCCTTCTTGAGCCTCTTCAATTCTTCCCTAAGCTCCGCCCTTATCGAGTCTATCGCCCTTTTGAGGTTGTCCCTCGTAGTGACGAAGTGGCTCGCCGGGTGTATGAGGGCCCGCTCGACCTTACGGAGCGCCCTGCCCCTCATCGGGTCTATCTCCGAGATGCTCTCAATGGTATCGCCGAAGAACTCGAACCTCAGGGCCACCTCGGCCTCGTACGCCGGGAATACATCGACGACATCCCCCCTGACCCTGAAAGCGCCCCTGTGAAAATCGTAGTCGTTCCTCTCGTACTGCATCTCCACGAGCCTCTTTAAGACAGCGGACCTCTCGGCCTCCATCCCCCTCTCGGCGTATATCCGTATGGAGCCGTAGTCATCTGGCGAGCCTATGCCGTAGATGCAGGAGACGGAGGCCACTATGATCACGTCCCTCCTGGTGAGGAGCGAGTGCGTGGCCGAGTGGCGGAGCTTGTCTATCTCGTCGTTTATGGAGGCGTCTTTTTCGATGAAGGTGTCGGTCGTCGGGACATACGCTTCGGGCTGGTAGTAGTCGTAGTACGAGACGAAGTACTCCACGGCGTTTTCCGGGAAGAGGTCCTTGAACTCGGCGTAGAGCTGCGCCGCGAGCGTCTTGTTCGGCGCTATGACGAGGGCGGGCCTTCCGAGCTCCTCTATCATCCTGGCCACGGTGAAGGTCTTGCCGGAACCCGTCACCCCGAGCAGTATCTGGTGTTTGTCCCCCCTTCTCGTGCCGCCGACGAGTTCCGCTATCGCCTTGGGCTGGTCGCCCTTCGGCGTGAAATCGGACTTTATCCTGAAAGGCTCTTTCGCCTTTGTCATCCGCTCCATAAATTCCTTATCGCTTCGTTTAGAACCGCCCTCCGCGCTCTCTTCCGGCGCGCCCTGTACCGTACATCCGGCCTGAAAGAGCATATTAAAATTCTCCGCCATAAATGACGTAGAATTTTGATGGCAGGGAAAAATCATTTATATTTGCCACTCCTTGACCCTTCGCTTTAGCTACGGGATTGCGAAGTGGCATACCCATTCTAAAATACCATGAAAAGGGGACCGTGTAAACCGCGCCTGCCGGGGCGGGGAAAAGAGGCTTGAAAATCCTGTATAATCCGTAAAATACGCCGCATCCTCCCTTTAAAAAATCATTTTATTTCAGAGAGCCTTGTGTTATTAATTAAGATTACGGCCACGCGGACGCATTACCCTTAAACACAAGGAGTTGTATCAGAAAATGGACTACAAGGCGACCCTGAACCTCCCGAAGACCGATTTCCAGATGAAGGCCGAGCTGCAGAAAAAGGAGCCCGAGACCCTCAAGAGATGGGAGACGGAGGGGCTTTATAAAAAGATAATGGACTCCGGAAAGGGCCGCCCGAAGTACACTCTCCACGACGGCCCCCCCTACGCCAACGGCAATATCCACATCGGGCACGCCCTTAACAAGATCCTCAAGGACTTCGTCGTAAAATCGAGGCAGATGACCGGCTACTCCTCGGACTATGTGCCGGGCTGGGACTGCCACGGCCTTCCAATAGAGCTCCAGGTCGAAAAAGAGCTGGGGCAGAAAAAGCAGGAGATATCAAAGGGCGAAGTCAGGAAGAGGTGCAGGGCCTACGCCGAGAAGTTCGTCAACATCCAGAGAGAGGAGTTCAAGAGGCTCGGCGTCTTCGGCGAGTGGGCCAACCCGTACCTCACGATGAACTACGGCTACCAGGCGTCTATCTTAAGGGAGCTCGGCAGGTTCAACTCCAACGGCCTGGTCTACAAGGGCAAGAAGCCCGTGCACTGGTGCTCTTCGTGCAGGACCGCCCTTGCCGAGGCCGAGGTGGAGTACGCCGACAAGACATCCCCCTCGGTCTATGTAAAGTTCGAGACCGGCGCCGGAGAGCTTGGAAAAAGGCTCGGCGTCGCGCTCGGCGGGAAAAAGGCGTTCGTCGTCATCTGGACGACCACCCCGTGGACCCTTCCGGCGAACCTCGCCATAGCGCTCCATCCTGAGCTTGAGTACTCGCTCGTTGAGGCCGGGGGGTCGTACTTCGTCGCCGCAACCGGCCTTGTCGACTCCATTGCCGCGAAGTTCGGCTGGGCCGATACCAGGACGGTAAAGAAGTTCTTCTACGCCGATGTCGAAGGGCTCAAGGCCCGCCACCCCTTCCTGGACAGGGACTCGGTCCTGCTCCCCGGAGCCCATGTGACGCTTGAGGCCGGAACCGGCTGCGTCCACATCGCGCCCGGACACGGTCAGGAAGACTACGAGATAGGCCTCAAGTTCGGCCTCGACATTTACAACCCCGTGGACAACTCCGGGAAGTTCACCAAAGAGGTCCCCCTCTTCGAGGGGCAGTTCGTCTTCAAGGCCAACGAGAATATAATAACGCTCCTTAAGGAGAAAGAAGCGCTGCTTCTCAGGGAGGATATCCGTCACTCGTACCCGCACTGCTGGAGGTGCAAGTCCCCCATCATATTCAGGGCTACCGAGCAGTGGTTCGCCTCGATGGAGGCCGGGGACCTGAGAAAGAAGGCCCTTGAGGCGATCGACAAGAAGGTCGAGTGGATACCGTCGTGGGGCCGGGACCGCATCTACAACATGATACTCAACAGGCCGGACTGGTGTTTGTCCCGCCAGAGGGTCTGGGGCGTACCCATCCCGGCCCTGAAGTGCAAGGGGTGCCTTCACTCGTTCCTCGACAACACGCTCATTGAAAGCCTCGCGTCCTCTTTCGAGACCGAAGGCGCAGACATCTGGTTTGAAAAGCCCCTCTCCGGGCTTGTCCCGAAGGGGGTGAAGTGCCCGAAGTGCCAGGGGACTGACTTCGACAGGGAAGAGGACATCCTCGATGTCTGGTTCGACTCCGGCGTGAGCTTTTCAGCAGTCCTTGAGAAGAGGCCGAACCTCAAGTTCCCCGCTGACCTGTACCTCGAGGGGAGCGACCAGCACAGGGGCTGGTTCCACTCATCGCTTCTCGCCTGCGAGGGCGCCAGGTCCACTGCCCCGTACGGGGCGGTCCTGACGCACGGCTTCGTAGTGGACGGCTCAGGGCGGAAGATGAGCAAATCGATAGGCAATGTGATAGCCCCGCAGGAGGTCATCGACAAATACGGCGCCGAGGTATTGAGGCTCTGGGTAGCCGGAGAGGACTACAGGGAAGACATCCGCATCTCGGAAGAGATACTGAAGAGGCTCTCCGAGGCCTACAGGAGGATACGGAACACCTTCAGGTACATACTCGGCAACCTCTACGACTTCGACCCGGAGAGGGACTCGGTAGCCTACAAAGACCTCGAAGAGCTCGACAGACTGACGCTCCACAGACTCAACAAGCTCACCGAGAGGGTCGCGGGCGCGTACGCGTCCTTCGACTTCCATGTCATCTACCACTCGGTCCACAACTTCTGCACCGTGGACTTGAGCGCCTTCTACCTGGACATACTCAAGGACAGGCTCTACACATCCGGGGCGCATTCGAGAGAGAGAAGGGCCGCGCAGACTACCATTTACAATGTCCTGGACTGCCTCGTGAGGCTCACGGCCCCGGTCCTTGTCTTCACCTCGGACGAGGCGTGGTCCTTCATGCCCGGCAAAAAAGAAGAGAGCGTCCATCTCGCCTCGATGCCCGGGTTCAGAAAAGAATGGGACGACCCGGCCCTTGAGAAGAAGTGGGAGACGCTCTCCGCCGTCAAGGCCGAGGCCTCAAAGGCGCTGGAGACCGCCAGACAGCAGAAGATAATAGGGCATCCGCTCGACGCCAAGGTAACGCTCTATCCTCCGGGGGAGCTCAAGGCGCTCCTTGCCGAAGAGGCGCACGCCCTCGAAGAGGTCCTTATCGTCTCTCAGCTCAAGGCGGGGGAAGGGGCCCCTGCGGCGAAAGAAGGGGCCGTGGTCTCCGAGTCGAAGGACATACCCGGCCTTGTCGTGACCGTTGAGAGCGCCGAAGGGGGAAAATGCGAGAGGTGCTGGCACTACTCCCCCACGGTCGGCTCCGAAGCGGAACGGCCCACGATATGCGGCAGATGCACGGAGGCGCTGAGATAAAAAAGAACCTTAAAACCATCTTCTCCACCGCCCTGGCGGTGACGGTACTCGACCAGTTGACGAAGTACCTCGTCATGCGTTCCCTTGACCTGAACCAGGTCGTCGAGGCTGTACCCGGCCTTTTCGACCTGGTCTACTTCAAGAACCCGGGCGCGGCGTTCGGGATATTCAACGACGGCGGGGTTTGGCGGACCGTCTTCCTCATAGCCACCTCTCTGGTCTCGCTCGTTGTCATCGGGGTTTTGCTGAAGCAGTCGAAGGACGCGCTTATGACCTTCGGCCTCTCGCTAATAGCCGGAGGGGCCGTCGGCAACCTAATCGACAGGGCCAGGTTCGGCGCGGTCGTGGACTTCCTCTACTTCCATATCGGAGAGTACTACTGGCCCGCCTTCAATGTCGCGGACTCCGCCATAACCGTCGGGGTCGCGCTCGCTATCGCCTCATACTACTTCGCGGGCCGAAAGGCGTAGCTCCGCGCCCGGACATCCTCGCTTGAGGGGATGTCCACGGCCTCCCAGGACCCGGCCGGCTCACTTCAAGATTTTTCCAAAAGGCGGAAGAAAGACCGGGTTGCGGCGCGGCTTCAATCGCCGTTTTTCCTACTCGGTATCGAGGCCCAGGCGCTTTATCTCCGAGCTTACGAAGCCCTTGAGCACCGCCTGCTCGTCTTCGGCAAACGATGTGAACATTATCCCGTAGCCGCCAAAGAGCGTCTTGCTCGCCACATCGTTTGTGGACCATTTGACTATCCCCTTCAGGTCCAAAAGCCGCCCCGAGCCAGGGAGCGTGAACCTCAGGCGTATGAGGGACCCAACGAGAAGCTCTGCCTTGGTATGGAGGAAGGCGCCGCTGTCGCTCAGGTTCAAAAGAAAGCCCGTCCTTACGGCGTCGCCGAGGATAAAGTCCACGGGGAGCGAGACCGGGACCCTTTCCCTGGGGCTGCCGTGCTGGATCTTGTCCGGGAAGAGTATCCTGTTGACGCGGAAGATTATCTGCTCTGGCGTGGAGCCCTTGGTCATAAGTCCCGTGGCCCCGAGCTCCCTTAACTGCACCATGACATGGACCGGCTCGTATACGCCGGTTATCACGAGGACCGGGAACCTGCCCCTGTACCCGTTCTCGTTGAGCCACTTCAAGACCCCGAAGCCGTCTATGTCCGGCATCTGCAGGTCGAGCATAAGGAGATCGAGCATCTTTGAGTCTATCGCAAGCTCGCTTAAGACCTCCCGGCCGTCCTTCGCGAAGCGGACATTGTGTCCGGCCTCCACGAGTATGTCGCTCAGTTTTGTCCTGAAAAAGACGCTGTCGTCCGCGATAAGGATGTTTTTGGAGTCCTTGGTTATCATGGTCCGGCCCTCTCAATCAAACAGTATTTGACCGTTGGGAAAATACTCTGAGCCGCTTTGTGTGGGGTGGCGCGTCCGGAAGGGATGCTTCAAAGGATGGGTGCGCGTCTTTCAATGATGATTATACAACCAACGCCCCGGAAATGGAAGGGCGCGCCTCTAACAGGATGCTGAAAAAGTCCTTCCATGGCTTTTTCAGCAACGATTTGTCTGAAGTGAATTGCGGAACGCTGTTCCGCCTGGCAAGGAATCCTGCATTCTTAAAGCTCGCCTTATGCCGCCCCTTTGACGGGGCTGCAGACGGCGAGCGGCCAGTCAGCCAAATCTCACAAATTGCTTTTTAAATGTTGGTGCGCCAGAGACTTCGTTTACAGCTTTACTTGCCGTATGGGCACGGGTACTTTCTATTAACGCTAAAAAAAGCCTCGCAATTGCACGCCCTTTTGGTCGTGGCTGGCAAGGAAGATTTCATTTGTATAGCTCGCCTTATCACTTCGTGAGCCGGCGAGCACCCAGTGGCAATCCGTCCATGGATTGTCCGGGGGACCCGCCCGTTGGGTGGGTCGGGCTGTTTTTCAGCAGCCTGCTAAAACAGAACGAAGCCTCATCGCAGGCCTTGCTCCAAACCCTCCCTCGATTGCTTGGGGGAGGGGGACTGTGGCGGGCCGCAGGGAACCATACGGTTAAACTCCCGGCCGTTCAGGCCTCCTCCTTCTTCGGCATCTCCCATGTCGCGTAGTCGCACTTCGGGTACTTCGAGCAGCTGAAAAAGACCCTGCCCTTCTTGGTGCGCCTCTCAACGAGCATCCCGCCGTCTTCGTTGGGGCACGGTATGCCCGTTGAAAGCGGGAGCGTGCTTTTGCAGTCCGGGTAGTCGGAACAGGCCAGAAACCTCCCGAAACGGCCGCTCTTGACGACCATCGGTTTTCCGCATTTGGGGCACGGGGTCTCGGTAGTCACCTCGACCCTCTCGACGACAGTGACCTTGCCGCTCCCGTCGGTAGTGAAGTCCTTGGTGTTCTTGCACTCGGGGTATCCGGAGCAGGCGAGGAACTTGCCTTTTCTCCCCCACTTGATGACCATGGTCTTGCCGCACTTCTCGCAGATGATGTCGGTGGGGACCTCTTCGGCCTTGAGGTTCTTCATGTCCTTCTTGGCCTTCTCGAGCGAGGCGTGGAAGGGCCCATAAAACTCAGTCATGGTCTTACGCCACTCCATCTGCCCGTCCTCTATCTGGTCGAGCTCCTCTTCCATGCGGGCGGTGAACTCGATGTCGAGTATCTCCGGGAAGCTGTGTATAAGGAGGTCCGTGACCGTGAACCCGAGCTCCGTGGGCTTGAGCTGCGTCTTGTCCTTTATGACATACTCCCTGTCCTGTATGGTCGATATGATGGCCGCGTAGGTCGAAGGCCTGCCTATGCCCTGCTCTTCAAGCTCCTTGACCAGTGACGCCTCGGTGAAGCGCGGCGGGGGCTGCGTGAAGTGCTGGTCCGGGGTGATGCCGAGGAGCGCGAGGGCCTCTTCCTTTTTGAGGGCCGGAAGCTTCTCCTCTTTTTCTTCCTCCACGTCCTGCCCCTCGATGTATACGGCCGTGAACCCCGGGAACCTTACGGTAGAGCCGGAGGCCGTGAAGATGTAGCTCCCGGCCTTTATCTGGGCCCTTGTCTGGTCGATTATCGCCGGGTTCATCTGGCAGGCTATGAACCTGTTCCAGATAAGGGTGTAGAGCTTCAGCTGGTCCTTGGAGAGGTACTTCTTCACCGAGTCCGGAGTGTACTGGAAGTATGTCGGCCGGATCGCCTCGTGGGCGTCCTGCGACTTTTTCTTGGTCTTGTAGACATTGGGCTTTGCCGGCAGATAGTCGGCCCCGTATTTGGCCTCTATCAGGGAGCGCGCGGCCGCTATCGCCTCGTTCGATACCCTTGTGGAATCCGTCCTCATGTACGAGATGAGGCCCACCGGGCCCTCGTCCCCGATCTCGACGCCCTCGTAGAGCTGCTGGGCGAGCATCATCGTCTTTTTGGCGGTGAACCCGAGCTTCCTCGACGACTCCTGCTGGAGCTTGCTTGTCGTGAAAGGGGCCGCGGGGTTTCTCTTCGTCTCCCTCGTCTCTACTTCCGACACGGCAAACGAGGCGCCCTTGAGGTCGTCGAGCACGCCCTTCGCGTCAAGCTCGTTGTTGAGCTCTATCTTTTTGCCGTCCTTTTTCGCGAGCTTGGCGGCAAACCTCTCGGAGGCGGCCGTTTCAAATTCGGCCGTGACGGACCAGTACTCCCTGGGGACGAACGCCTGTATCTCCCTTTCCCTGTCGCATATGAGCCTTACCGCCACGGACTGGACCCTTCCGGCGCTAAGCCCCCTTCTGACCTTGTCCCAGAGGACGGGGCTGACCTGGTAGCCCACCAAACGGTCGAGCACCCGTCTGGCCTGCTGCGCCTCGAACTTGTTCCGGTCCAGGACCGTGGGGTGCTCTATGGCGTCCCTTACTGCCTTCTCGGTTATCTCGTTGAAGAGGACCCTGAAGGTCTTCTCCTTTTTCTTGTCTATCTCCTCGGCTATGTGCCAGGCTATCGCCTCGCCCTCCCTGTCAGGGTCGGGGGCGAGATAGATCCTGTCGGCGGCCTTGCCGGCCTTTTTAAGCTCCTTTATGATGGCGGCCTTGCCCTTTATTATCTCGTAGGTAGGCTCGAAGCCCTTTTCTATCTCCACCCCGAGCTTGCTCTTGGGCAGGTCTTTCACATGGCCCACGGAAGCGAGCACCGTGAAGTCCTTGCCGAGGAACTTATTTATAGTCTTCGCCTTGGCGGGCGACTCAACGATTACAAGTGACTTTCCCATAAAGAATGTTCTTTTCCGTTCTCCGTTTTTTTATATTTTTAATTTTCTTAAAACCCAGGGGTTTTAATTAAGCCCGGGGAGGGTTCATTTCCTCCCGCTTGACGCCGTCTTGAAACATCCGCGCCCTTAAAGGGCTTCACCCCTCCGGGCCAAAAGGATTATAGCACAACTTGAAAAAATTTGTCCCAGCCTGCGCGCCGCGTAGATCAGAAACCCCTCAGGAAACGCTTTCCCGGTTCCTGGCGGACAAGCCCCTTAAGCTCCATCTCCATCAATGTCGCGGATGCCTTCATGACGGTCACCCCCGCGCTCCTCGCTATCGCGTCTATGTGCAGGGGCGCTTCCCCGAGCGACTTCCACACCAGTCTCTCGTCTTCCGTAAGTTCCGGGGCGCCCGTTTTTTCAGGTGGGGCATAGACAAGGGATAAAGCCGCCATGACGTCTTCGCAGGTCTCGACCAGAAACGCGCCTTCCTTGAGGAGCCTGTTCGTGCCCGCGCTCCTGTAAGAGGTAGCCTGGCCGGGC
>JACRCJ010000298.1 GCA_016219075.1 Deltaproteobacteria bacterium
CCAGATGACATCGGCCCAGTTGTGCACATCTATGTCGTCGTCCACGACGATGATGTACTTCACATACATGAACTGCTTGAGGACCCCCCAGAGCCCGAGCATTATCCTTCTGGCGTGGCCGGGGTACTCTTTCTTTATCGAGACTATCGCGATCCTGTAAGATACGGCCTCCATCGGGAGGCTGAAGTCAATGACTTCGGGGAACTGGAGCTTCAAGGACGGCAGGTACATGTTGTTGAGGATTGTACCGATGACGGCGTCCTCCTTCGGGGGCCTTCCAGTGATGGTCGTCAGGTACAGCGGGTCTTTCCTGTGCGTTATGGCCTTCAGGTGGAATACAGGGAAAGGCTCGGCGGCGTTATAGTACCCGGTGTGGTCGCCGAACGGGCCTTCAAGCTCGGTCTCTCCGTGGCGTATCTCGCCCTCGAGCACTATCTCGGCGGTGGCCGGGACCTTCAGGGGCACTGTCTTGCACTCGACGAGCTCTATCGCCTTTTTCCTTAATACACCGGCGAAGTGGTACTCCCCGACATCCTCCGGGACAGGCGTTACCGCGGCGATGATGGTGGCCGGGTCGCACCCGATGGCAACGGCCACCGGCATGGGTCTGCCCGTTGCCTCCCACTGCCTCTGGTGGGCGGCCCCGCCCCTGTGCTTCAGCCACCTCATGATCGCCCTCTTTCCGTCGAGCTGCTGCATCCTGTAAACGCCGACATTATACGGGCCGCCTTCGGGGCTCTGCGTGACGACAAGCGGCCAGGTGATAAGAGGGCCCGCGTCGCCGGGCCAGCATTTTATTATGGGCAGTTCCGAGAGGTCGGGGTTGACCGTATTGACGACCTCCTGGCAAGCGCCATGCCTTACGGTCTTCGGGCCGAGCGTGAGGATCTTTCCGAAGTAAGGGATCTTTTTAACCGCGTCCCAGAGCCCTTCCGGGGGCTGGGGCCTTTGAAGCGTGGCTATGAATCTGCCTATCTCCTGGATCTCTTCTTCTTGAACGCCGAGGCCGAGGGAGACCCTTTCGCGGCTTCCGAAGAGGTTGCCGACTACCGGGATATTCGAGCCTTTTATATTCTCAAGGAGGACAGCCGGGCCGCCGCTTCTTACGAGCCTGTCCATTATCTCGGCTGCTTCGAGTTCCCTGTCCACGCCGGTAGAGACCCTTTTGAGTAGCCCCTTCTTTTCAAGTTCCGCAAGAAACTCCCTGAGGTCGCTGTATGCCATTTAATCTTCCCTTTTCATTCTCTTCGGGTAAATACCCGGTAGCTTCCCGCTCTTTACAAAAGGCCTTTTTTTGCTACAGCGCGCTTCGGGGCTATTGCTCGTCGCTTGCAAGCTCGCGCGCAATAAATACAGAGGCTTGCTCGCTCACTTTCCTTTATTCGCTCGGCAATGCCCCTGGTGTTCTGTTAAAACAATACAAAAAACATTCTTCACAATAGAATCGGTTGTTTTTAGATGCCCCGGAGCGAGCTACGGGGAGGTTTATCTCTTCAGCAGCGGCCTCACATGTTGAGGTCAATGAGTATGAAGACGAGTATGAAGCCGCCTACGACGGCGTTTCCGATAAAGCCCCTGAAGGCCGTCTCCCGGGTCGGGTTCTTTTTTAGCCGCGCCACCATCCACAAAAACGCGCCGAGCGAGACCGCGACCCCCGAATAATAGATACCGCCCATCCCGGCGGCATAACCGGCCCCCATTAGGAACGCGGCCGCGAGCAGGTAGAGGACCGAAAGCGCGAGATATACTTTTTTACCGAAGAATATCGCCGTTGATTTCACCCCGATCTTTATGTCGTCCTCCATGTCCATGAGCGCGTATATCGTGTCGTAGGCCGTTGACCAGAAGATGTTGGCCGTAAAGATAAGTAGCGGGGCCGGGCCGAGCCCTCCCGTCGCTGCCGACCAGGCCATAACGGCCCCCCAGCCGAAGGCCATGCCCAGGACCACCTGCGGGAAGTGGCTCACCCTCTTCACGAACGGATAGAGGCTCGCAAGGAGTATCCCGGCGACGGATAGGAGGATCGTAAGCTTATTCAAAAAAAGCACAAGCACGAAGGCGAGCGCCGAGAGCGTTACGAAGACGAAGAGGGCTTCTCTGACATTGAGCCTGCCGTTTGCCAGCGGGCGCGTCCTGGTCCGCTCCACATGCGGGTCGAAGCCCCTGTCGGCGATGTCGTTTATGGCGCACCCGGCGCTACGCATCAGAAAGGTCCCGAGGACGAATATCACGAGGAGCTTTGCGCCAGGGGCCCCAGCCGAGGCGATAAAGAGCGACCAGAGCGTCGGCCACAAAACAAGGAGCGTGCCCTGCTGTTTCGGCAGCCGTATGAGGTCCGAGACTGCCGAGAGTTTTTTTGTCGGGACGGCGTTTGCGTTCATCACTTCGGTCTTCTTATGGGCCTTGTTGCGCGTAGCGTCAGCACTGTTACGCCTCGAGCTTTACGCCCTTCGTGAAATCGCTCGACACCAGTGAGGGGCTGAATATCTCGGTGACCGATGCCTTGATGATCCAGGCGCCAGAGGTCTCTCTGTTCGAGAGTATGTATCTTCTGGCTATAAAGGGGGTGGAGGCCGGAGAGCCGAGCTCAACGGCTGCGCTACGGCACCGGACGACCCCCACTTCGAGTTTCTCTTTCGTGAAAAAGACCTTGTTTGCGGTGAGGACCCTGCCGAGGGGTTCGTTGGCGTTTCTTTCAAGCTCTCTTTTGAGCCCTCCCCCGATGCGGGAGAGCGGTATCAGGGTGTGGGCGTAGACGAGTTTTTTCCCGTCCACCGTCAGCCAGACCTCGCGCTCCATCGCAGCCTCATCCGTCTTTTCCTCAAGGTAAGACGCGTCCTCTTCGGGCAGAGGGCTTGTTCCTTTGAACTTCACCTCTACCTCGACCTTGGAGTTGTAGAGGAGCTCAAGGTCAAGCGTCATCGAACCGTCCGAGAGGAGCAGAAGCTTCTGGTGAGGAAGTATCCCATTAAGCTCGGGGCGGTCCCGTTCCGTCTCCGCCCGGAACCAGTCTCGAAGGAGCGTATACGAGAATCTTATCGGCATAAGTCCTGAAATTACCATATAGAA
>JACRCJ010000062.1 GCA_016219075.1 Deltaproteobacteria bacterium
AGCGGGCTCCTCTTCGTCGAGCCTTATCGTCTGGTAGCGGAGCACGTCCTCGTTAAGCTTAAGGAGCCTTCCCACTTCCTTGCTCGCCTCGGCGGAGCAGTTGTACTCGATGACGAAGTAGAAACCCTCGTTCTTCTTCCCGATGGGGTACGCAAGCCTCTTCCTCCCCCATTCGTCGACCTTTACTACCTTGCCGCCGTCCGTTTCAGCGGCGGCGGAAACCTTCTGGATGACACCCTTTACGATCTCATCCCCTACATCGGGTTTCACGATGCAGACTGTTTCGTACCTGTTGATGTTCATTAAGCCTCCTTCTGGCTCCCCGCGTAGCGGGTATGTCCCGTTTTTACGGGACAAGGATTTGGTATGGGCGGCCCCCATGGCCGCCTTCGTTTCTTCCCCTGTATCCCACTGGGCGTGGTCTGAAATGAAGCAAAAAGGATTTATACTATCTTTTGCGTTTTAAATCAAGTTTTTTTATTTTTAACGCTCTGCAAACCCCGGGGTTTTAAGCCCTAAGAGGGTTCATTTCCGGGGGCCGGGATCGGCCCCCGGAAGCCCGTCCATCCAAAAGGCGCGCACTACGGAAAAGAGAGAAAAACTTTGAGACCGGAAGTGGCGCAGAGGGGTCTTTGCGCCGTTGTAACCGCTTGACCAATAATGGTTATTTCAGCCGCCTTCGCGGCGCGGCCCCATGTCATTTTGTCCTGAAAAGTTCCTTGTGTCTGGCAAGGTAGTAGACGATTATGACATTCATCACAAAAATAAAGACCTTGAAGGCCGTCACCCCGATGAATATCTCGTATATCTCGAATGGGATCAGGAGAGAAGTGGCTATTACTGTCAGCCACTCGCCCCACATCCGCCTCCTGTGAAGCCCCCACGCCTCGATAAGGTTCAATATCCCGAAGAGCAGCAGCATCAGGGTTATGCCTATGAGGGTGTCGTTGCCGATCATCCCCAGGCGTTTTATGGCCGAGGCTGTTATTCTGTGTTCCGTGTCTAAATGGAGGGACCTGGCGAACCCTGTAAACGCCACTTCGAGGTTCCTGCCGAAGAGCTTGAAGAAGCTTATGGAGACGACCGTCTCAGCGATCCCCATAATGGTCTTGTAAAGGATTATGAATTTTAAGAAGTTCGACTGCGGGGGGTGTCTCATTATCTGTCAGGCGGGCGCACCGCGATGCCCCTGGCCTGAAGATACCTCTTGGTCTCGGGGATGGTGAAGACCCCGAAGTGGAATATGGAGGCGGCCAGAGCCGCGTCGGCTCTCCCCTCGGTGAAAGCCTCGCGGATATGCTCCAGGGTGCCGGCCCCGCCGGAAGCTATGATGGGAATGGAGGTGTTTTCGGATACGAGCCTCGTAAGGAGGAGGTCGTAGCCGTCCTTTGTGCCGTCTTTGTCCATGCTCGTCAAAAGTATCTCTCCGGCGCCGAGCAATTCGACCTTTCGGGCCCATTCGATGACATCAAGCCCCCGGGGCTTCCTGCCGCCGTGCGTGTAGACCTCCCAGCCTCCGCCTACCCTTCTCTTGGCGTCTATCGCGACGACTATGCACTGGCTGCCGAACCTCTCGGAGGCCCGTCTTACGAACTCCGGGTCCTCAACGGCCGTGGTGTTTATCGATACCTTGTCGGTCCCGGCCCGCAAGAGCTCCTTTATGTCGTCGAGCGTCCTTATCCCGCCGCCGACGGTCAACGGCATGAACACATCGGAAGCGGTCTTCTCGACGACATCGAGTATGGTATTGCGCTTTTCGTGCGAGGCGGTGATGTCGAGGAAGACGAGCTCGTCGGCGCCCTGGGCCTCGTACGCCCTGGCCGCGTCCACCGGGTCTCCGGCATCGCGCAGCTCCACGAAGCTTACCCCCTTGACGACCCGGCCGTCCTTTACATCGAGGCACGGTATTATTCTTTTGGTGAGCATACGGGGGGTTAACCTTTAGCCGCGGCCAAGGCCTCCTTGAGGTCGATATTTCCGGAGTAGAGCGCCTTGCCGATTATTACGCCTTCGAGCCTCACGCTTTTATACGACTCTATGTCCTTCATGGATGTCATCCCTCCTGAGGCGATGACCGGGATGCTGACCGATTCGGCGATCTCGCGCGTAGCCTCCACATTGGGGCCCATGAGCATCCCGTCCCTTGAGATGTCGGTATATATGATGCAGGCAACACCTTCGCCCTCGAGCCTTCTGGCGAGGTCTACCGCCCGCTCGTCCGTCACCTCGACCCAGCCCTTGATGGCGACCAGCCCGTCCTTTGCGTCGATGCCAACGGCTACGCGTCCGGGGTACTTTTTCGTGAGGGCCCTTAAGAACTCCGGGTCCTCGCACGCGGCGGTTCCGATGATGATCCTTTTGACCCCGGGGGTATTGAGGTACAGCCCGGCGGTCTTCAGGTCCCTTATGCCCCCGCCGACCTGCACCGGGACATCCATGGAAGAGGCGGTCCTTTTGATGACATCGTAGTTCTTCGCGTTCCCCTCGACCGCCCCGTCGAGGTCCACAAGGTGTATTAATTCCGCCCCCGAAGACGCCCACCTGCGGGCGACCTCGGAGGGGTCTGTAGAGTACACGGTCTCCTCGTCCATCCTCCCCTGCGTCAGGCGGACGCATCTGGAGTCTTTTATGTCTATCGCCGGTATTATTATCATCCTTACCTCAGTCGGCTGAAGTTCTTAAGTACCTGAAGCCCCGTCTTCTGGCTCTTCTCGGGGTGGAACTGGCAGGCCATGACATTGTCCTTCTCTATGCTTGAGGTGAACTCGACCCCGTAATCAGTCGAGGTGAGGGTCACGGAAGGGTCGTCGGGCACGGCGTAGTAGGAGTGGACGAAGTAGAAGAAAGAGCCGTCCTCTATATCATCAAGGAGCCTGGAGGTCTTCCTCTTTCTGGCCTCGTTCCAGCCCATGTGCGGGACCTTGAGCGCGTGGTCCCCGGAAAAGCGCACCACCTTGCCCTTTATCACGCCGAGCCCCCTGTGGGGGCCGAACTCCGCGGACTCGTCAAACAGGAGCTGGAGCCCGAGGCATATCCCCAGAAAGGGTTTTCCCGAGGCGATCCCCTTCATGATCGGGTCCACAAGGCCGTACTCCTCGAGGTTTCTCATGCAGTCCTTGAACGCTCCGACTCCGGGAAGCACTATGTGGCTTGCGGAGGCGATGACGGCGGAGTCGCGCGTGGGAGAGGCCGAAGCGCCTATCTTTTCGAAGGCCTTGGTAACGCTCCTTAAGTTCCCCATATCGTAATCTATGATGGCTATCATGGCAATATCAGGCCCCGGGTTTTAACTCCGGGGGCAGCTCGTTCTATCAGGATGCGGAAAACTCAAACAGATGTCAAAAGCGAGCGTAGCGAAGCAAATC
>JACRCJ010000063.1 GCA_016219075.1 Deltaproteobacteria bacterium
AGCGGGCCTGCCGAGCCAATGTCGACAAGGGCGTTTTTGGTCGTAATCGGGGATTTTATCCTGATGACCGCCCCGAAGGTCCCAATCATCGGAGGAAACGGCGGGCCGGGTATGAATAGGGGCAGGGTCGTGGCCACTCCGTGCTTCCTGGAGGCGATATAATGGCCGAGCTCGTGGGTCCCGAGTATCAGGAGTAGCGAGACCGAGAACGGGATGCCGCGGGTGAACTCGCCGGGGTTGTTCAACAGGTCAGCCCCCTGGTACATCGCTCCCGCCACTATCGTGGTGAAAACGGTTACGATAAAGAGGGCGGCCGGAAGCAACACTTTGGGCTTTTCCGGCCGGGGCGCAACCCCTGAGCCGGAAAAGCCGGTGCCGTTGAGGCCGTATCTGTAAGGGTCTCCGGTCATCCTGCCCAGGTATGCTTTTTCTTTGTCGTCTCCCGGTACATCTCGACCGCGGCCATCGCTATGCTTACGATAAGCGGACCGGCTATGATGCCTATGAGCCCGAATACATTGACGGCCCCGAGGATGCTGAAGAAGAGGAGGAGCGGATGTATGTTCGTACCACCGCTCATTATAATCGGGCGCAGCAGATTGTCTATCAGCCCGATTACCGCGGCCCCCCATACCAGGAGTACTACGGCCTTCGTGTAGCTGCCGATTATGAGGAGGTATATGACGGCAGGGCCCCAGACCATGGCCGTGCCTATGCCCGGCAGAAACGAGAGCAGGAACATCACGAACCCCCAGAGTATCGGGGCCGAGAGTCCGAGAAACCAGAAGGCTATGCCGCCGAGCACCCCCTGCGCCGCCCCGACCATGATGCCCCCGTTTATGGCTGCGGAGATGACGGCCCTGTTCCTTTCGATCACCAGGTCCTTTTCGTCCTGTGAAAGCGGCAGGAGGTCCTTTGTCAGGTCCAAAAGCCTGTCGCCGTCCTTGAAGAGGAAATACATGGTGAAGAAGGCCAGCACGAGGTTGAAGACGAACTCGACGAAGCTTTTGACGAAGCTCTTTAAGCCCTCCGCCATGAAGGTCGCTATCTCTTTGACGCTGTTGGCGAATATTCCGGTTAAGTCCAGGGACGAGACATCGATGTAGCGGCCGAGGTACTTCTCGACGGCCGGGAAGATGAAGACCGGGGAGTTGTGGGCCTTGGCCGATATCCCTGTCAGGCTCGTCTCGGCCCACTGGTACAGGTGCAGGAGTTCGGTGGCCATCATGGCGCCTATGAGAGCCAGGGGGATAATGAGGAAAAGCGCTATGGTAACACACGCCAGGGCCGAGGCGAGGGTTTCGCGCCCGCCGAGTTTTTTTACGAGCCACCTGTAGTAAGGGTAGAATATTATGACGAAGGCCGCCGCCCAGAAGACGGGGATCAAAAAGGGGAGCATTACCAGGTACATGAGGTACCCGATCAGGAGCGCCAGCAACAGAGTCAATATATATTCTGATTTCATGCTTTATCAGTCTCTCGGAAAGCCGCAAATGTTTGTTTTGATTTTCGGTCTCCTTCTCAGTATAATAATATTTTATTAAATTACAAGGAGTTTTAGCGGCAAAGAGCGCCGGCGCCTTGGTCCGGAACGCCGTTTTAACACTGTAAACAAGGAGAAGGGAAGTATATGACAAAGGCTGTTGCGCTGCTTTCAGGGGGGCTGGACTCGACTCTGGCCGTTAAGCTGATGCTGGACCAGGGCATAGAGGTCTACGCCCTCAATTTTACCTCGGCTTTCTGCACATGCAACTCCGGCGGGGTCAATAAAGGGGGGTGCAAGAGCGAGTCGAAGAGGGTCGCGGAAGAGTTCGGCATCGACATAAAGGTGATGACCAAGGGGCTCGACTACATAGAGATCGTGCGTAACGCAAGGCACGGCTACGGCAAGGGGATGAACCCGTGCGTGGACTGCAGGATTTACATGTTCAAGGCGGCCAAGGAGTACATGCGCGAGATCGGCGCCGAGTTCATCATCACGGGAGAGGTCCTCGGGCAGAGGCCGATGAGCCAGAGGAAGGACGCCTTCAGGATAATAGAGGCCGAAAGCGGTCTGGAGGGGCTTATACTGAGGCCGCTCTCGGCCAAGCAGCTCGAGCCGTCGATCCCGGAGAAGACCGGGCTTGTTGACCGCGAAAAGCTCCTCGACGTGCTCGGAAGGAGCAGAAGGCAGCAGATAGACCTCGCTGAGGAGCTTGATGTGAACGACTACCCGTGCCCCTCCGGGGGGTGTCTCCTTACCGACAAGATATTCTCCAAGAAGGTCAGGGACCTTCTGGCCAACAAAGAGGCCGTGACAAAGAAGGACCTTACGCTTCTGAAGGCGGGCCGCCACTTCAGGTACAACGGAGTGAAGATAGTCGTCGGCAAGAACGAGGCCGACAATACAAAGCTCAAGGCCCTGGTGCAGCCCGGCGACACGCTCATAGAGCCAGCGGATTTCCCCGGTCCGGTGGCTATAGCCGAGGGCGGGGCCGAAAACGGGTCGCTCCAGTTCGCCGGGAGCCTCATATTGAGATACGCCCTTGAGAAGGCTACGGGCAAGAAAAGGCTCAGGGCGACCCGTGAAAACGCCTCAGAGGAGTTCGAGGTCTCGGCCCCGGCAGACGAAAAGCTTCTGGAGGAGGCCCGGATATGCTGAACGGGACCGTCCGGAGCGCCGTTGCCTGCGCCCCGGGAGCCGAGTTGGACCTCGGGGGGGAGGGCGTAAGGGACGCCGCACGGTTAAAGCTCTCAAGGCTTAAAGGGATACTTGCAGAGATGGGCTCGGTCATTGTGGCCTTCTCCGGCGGGGTGGACTCGACTTTGCTCTTAAGGGTCGCCCTCGAAGTCCTCGGGGACAGGGCGGCCGCTCTGACCGCCACATCTCCGACTTACCCGGAAAGGGAGTTCAAGGAGGCGTGCAGGCTCGCCAAAGAGATGGGAGTAAAGCACATAGTGGTCGAGTCCAACGAGCTTGAGATACCCAACTTCGCGGAAAACAGCGAAGACAGGTGCTACTTCTGCAAGAGCGAGCTCTTCCAGATAGCCCTGAACCACGCGGCTTTCATGGGGTTCTCAACTGTCGCCGACGGCTCCAACGCCGACGACCTCAAGGACTACCGTCCCGGCAGGACCGCCGCCCGGGAGCTCGGCATAAGAAGCCCTCTTCAGGAAGCCGGGCTCACCAAGCAGGAGATAAGGGTGTTGAGCAGGGACCTGGGGCTTCCGACATGGAACAAGCCGAGCTTCGCGTGCCTCTCGTCGAGGTTCCCTTACGGGACAAAGATAACAGAGGAGAGGCTTGACAAGGTCGGCAGGGGCGAGGACCTGTTGCTCGAGCTGGGTTTCAGCCAGTTCAGGGTCCGCTACCACGGGGATACCGTAAGGATAGAGGTGGAACCCGGGGCCATAGGAAGGCTTGCTGACCCCGGTATACGGGCCATGATCGTCAAGGGCTTCAAGGAGATAGGCTTTATCTATGTGACGCTGGACCTTGAGGGCTACAGGACAGGCAGCATGAACGAGGCGCTAAAAAAGCCGCGCGAATGAACCCTCCTTGGGTTTAAGGCCCCGGAGTTTTAAGAATATTAAAAATAATGGTTATTTAAAATCTCTCGCCTTTCAAGTAAACTTTAGTATAATTTGAACCTGCTGCCTTCCTGGCGGTAGCGATTCAGTCTGGGATCAAATCTTTTATAATCACCGTTAAAAAAACAAGGATTAAAAATAAATCTTAAAAAACCAATCATCCAATGCTTAACGGAAAGAGCGATAGCAAATTTATAAAAATCATTATAGTTTCATCATTC
>JACRCJ010000296.1 GCA_016219075.1 Deltaproteobacteria bacterium
AATTTCGCGGACCCCTTGGAGCGCTATACCGCGCCAACAAAAGCAGAGGCCGTCTTACCCTTAAAAACCCTGAAAAAAACAGACGGACCGGCAAGACTGCCAAGGGTTTCGTTTTTGAACACGGGGAACTTCAAGTACCTGCAAAACGCCATACTCTACAACTTCTCCGACCACGCGTACTCAAAAAGAGTCGGGGTGAGGGAGCTCAAAAGGCCGCTCTTTTCGGCGGGGGACGGAAAAAAATTGCTCTTTTATTATAACGATATCGAGCGCCGTTCTCTATCTGACGACAGGGCCGTTGAACGGCTGAACGGCAACCTCAACGCCCTCTCGGCGGAGCTTAAAAAGAAAAAGATCAAGCTCGTATTCATGCCGGTGGTGGACAAGTCGAACCTGTACGCCGATTACATCGCCGGCGACCCGTACCCGGAAAGCGTCTTTTTCGAGAAGATGAGGAGGGTCAGGAAGGATTATATTTTCATAGACACTAAAGAGATCCTCTCCAAAGCCCTTGAGGAAGGCGAAAAAGACACCTTCCATGTTGATGATACGCACTGGTCGTGGAAGGCCCCGAAACGCATCTTCGAAACGGTCCTCTTCAAGTAAGGCCCGCTCGCCGCTTCCCGCCTTTTTAAAGACCTGTTGACTCGCACATTGAGCCGTTATATAAATAAGGAGTATTGCGCACGCTGATTCCAAGCTTGTCATGAGCCACCTGACCGACCTATTGTCAAAAATAAAGCAGGCCGAACCCAAAAAGGAACTCCCGCCCGGCCTTCTCGACACCGTCGAATCCCTAAAAAAAAAGGACCCCGTCAGAAGGCGCGTTTTTTTCTTCGCGTTCCTCCTCCCGGCGGCGATTATCCTCGGGCTGTTTGCCTCCTTCCTGGCCGGCCGCCTCAAAACAGCCCTGAAGGTCGTGCCACCTCCTACAGCCACGGTACCTTCCGTGCAAGCTAATTTTCAGGCGGGACAAGCCGCTGAGGGACAAAAGGCTCAAGGCCCTGTTCTGCCTTTTCTTCCCTCGGCGGCCCCGGCCTGTGCCGAAAGCGACGCGGCTCAGGGTGCTGAAACGGCTGAGACTGAAAAGACCGGGGCTGAAAAAGCCGGGGCTGAAAAGCCCTTTGCCTCCGAACCTCTCTCTGCCGGTAAAACTCAAAGAAGGCCTCTGCGTTCCGGGAGAACCGCGCCTGAAGAAAATCCCTCACGAAAGGCGGACCCAGAGGAGATGGCGGGTCTTTTGTACCTCGCGCGCGGCTACGAGCTCAGGGGAGAGTTTTCCTCAGCCGTTGAAAGTTACAAAAAGGCCCTCTTTCTGGACCCCGCCGACTACAGGGCGATGAACAACATCGCCTCATTATACATAAGGATCTCCTCTCCGGAGCGGTCCATAGCCTACCTTGAGGAGTGCGTCAAACTCAAGGGCGACTATATTCCCGCGCTTGTCAATCTGGGGATAGCGAAGGCCGAGACAGGCAAGACCCAGGAGGCTGAAAGCTCTTTTTTAAAGGCGCTGTCTTTTGACGGGTCGAACAGAGAGGCGCTCTTCAATATAGCGGTGCTCTACGAAAAGACGCTTGAGTTTGAAAAGGCCCGCGGATATTACGAGAGGCTTGGCTCTCTTGGAGACCCAAAGGGCGCAAAGGCCCTTGAAAGGCTTGAAGGAAGGCGCTGAAGAGCTTCTTTGTTTTCCCCTTCGGGGAACGGGAGAAAAACCCGTACCTTCAGGCGAAGACTTCAGTATGTACCGAAAGGGCCGGAACCGGTCTTTATCCCCCTCCCCGCTTCCCGTTGCATCGGAAGAGCGCAACGGGAGCCCAGCCCTGCCGCCAGGGGAGGGGAAACCTGTTTTGACATAGGCCCCCCTCCCCCTTGACGGGGGAGGGCCGGGGTGGGGGTGACAAATGATCCTTAGCCGGCTTACAGCCGAATCCAAAGCTACCGCCTGAAGGCGGTAGCAGTTTACTTCTACAGGGCAAAACGCGCCCCTGTCTTAAACTGAATGGGAATGCCACTCCGCAATCCCGTCGCTTTAGCGGCGGGCCAAGGAGTGGCAAATATAAATGATTTTTCCATACCATCAAAATTCTCAGCCATTCATGGCGGAGAATTTTAATATCTTCCCGTTTATCTCTCATCTGATCCGGCGCTTTCTTCCTGCCCGGAGGCCGTGCCCTCCCGGTCAGATTCACCGGGCAGGTCTCCCGCGGCGGCGGATACTTCAGATAAAGCTCCGTTTGCGGCCCCAACCGGCTCGACAGGCTCGCCCTCTTCCCTCACGGCCTTTGGCAGAGGCTCTCTCAACGCGGCTGCGTCCTCTACGGCCGATGCGGTAATGTGGCGCGCCTCTTTAAGAGGAGTCAAGCTTAAGGCGGCCATGAAGGTCAGAATGAAAACGGCCGCTGCCGCCAGGGCGTAGACCGCCCGGAGGCCTTTTCCTCTTTTCGCCGTTTTCACGCCCTCAAGGTGCTTTATCGCGTACCTGACATGCCTGGCCTTGATGACATTGTGCCTTTCGAGATATGCGGACATGATGGCCCTCGATGTTATTATGTTTATGACCCTCGGCACCCCTTTCGAGTATCTGTATACGGTCCCCGTGACCCTGCCCTCTATCTTCAGATACCCCTTCCCGGCCACGAGGAGCCTGTGGTTTATGTACCTGTAAAGCTCCGCAGGCGTAAGCGGACGGAGCCTCACCCTTACGGCTATCCTCTGGTCGAGGTGCTTCAGGGCAACGCTATTAAGCCTCTCCTCAAGCCCTGTCTGCCCCACGAGGATTATCTGCAGGAGCTTTTCTTTCTCGGTCTCCAGATTTGACAAAAGCCGGAGCTCCTCAAGCGTTTCGTCGCTCAAGTCCTGCGCCTCGTCGACGATGATTATCACGGGCCTGCCGGAGAGCGATTTTTCAAGGAGAAAGTCCCTGAAGGCCTTCAGGAGAAGTATCTTTTTGTCTTCTGCGTAACTTACCTCAAGCTCGTCGAGGACTGCGGCGAGGAACTCCTCGGGAGAAAGGCGCGGGGTGAGTATCAGGGCTATCTCCGACCTCTCCTTCCATTTATTGACGAAGACCTTCAGGGCCGTGGTCTTTCCGGTCCCCGGCTCTCCGGAGACCAGGCAGAAACCCTCCTTGTTCTCCACCGCGTAATCAAGCGAGTCGAGCGCCACCCGGTGGATATCCGACGGGTAAAAATACTCCGTGTCCGGAGAGAGCCTGAACGGGTCCTCTCTCAATCCGTAAAACTCGAAAAAATTCATCCCTACCCCCCGATCCTCGCTACGAGGTCGTATACAGGCAGCATCAGCCCCATTATGATGAGCGCGAACATCATGCCTATAACGCCTATGACTATCGGCTCGACCATCTTGCCGATCTTCTGTGATACGCCGTCGAGTGTCTTCAGGTAATGTTCGGCGAGGTACCCGAACTGCTCATCGAGGCTGCCGCTCGTCTCGCCTATCTCCACCATCCTCCTGACGACCGTCGGGAAGACCTTCTGTTTGCCCACTGCCTCCGAGATCCTGCTCCCCAGCGCTATCTCTTCCCTTATTTTCCCTATCGCGACCCTGAAGACCTCGTTTTTAATCACCTCTGAGACGATCTTCAATGACCTGTCCACGGTTATGCCCGCTACCGTCAGTATCCTCATCTGCTCGGCGAAGAGCGCAAGGAGCATATTGCAGGCGACATGCCTGACCACGGGGAGCTTCAAGACGAGCCTGTCCGTATGGTAGAGGACCTTCCTGTGGCGCCTCAGGAGTTTAAGCGCGTAGAATAAGGCAACCGGCGCGATGAGCGCCAGGTACCAGTGCTCTTTTGAAAAGCCGCTCGCGTACAGAAGTATCCGCGTAGGGAGCGGCAGCTCAAGGCGCATGTCCGTGAATATCTCCATCACCTTCGGCAGCACATAGACGAGCCAGAAGAGA
>JACRCJ010000302.1 GCA_016219075.1 Deltaproteobacteria bacterium
CAGGGGCATTGCGTAGCGAGCATAAAGGAGAGCGAGCGAGCAAGCCTCTGTATTTATTGCGCGCGAGCTTGCAAGCGACGAGCAATAGCCCCGAGGCGCGCGCCAGCGCGCAAAAAGGCCTTTTGTAAAACGCAGCAAGCTACCGGGTATTAGACCCTAAGAGAGAATAAAAGACTCCATGACCGATGAAGACGCCGAGGGACCGGTTTTATCCGAATCTCTTTTTCTTCTTTTTTCGGCGATATCGCGAAACTCTTTATCTATCAGGATGCTGAAAAAGTCCTTCCATGGCTTTTTCAGCAACGATTTGTCTGAAGTTAATTCAGCCAAATCTCACAAATTGCTCAACTTTTTTGTCTCGCAATTTGGCAATCCGTCCATGGATTGCCTGCAGGTTGCGTTTTTCCGCAACCTGCTATTAACACCCCTTCCCTCAAAGAACTACTCTTCTCATACCCGCCCCGGCTTTCGCCGCCTCACCTGAACTACTGGCATAAACTTCTACCCCGGGGGGGCCGGAAAGGGCCAGCGCCTACCTGTGGACCACCTTATAGACGAGGATGACGACGGAGAAGACTAACGATATCACATTGGTGAGTATTACGGGGAGGGAGTTTATCCGGATGCCGTAGACTATCCATATGAAGATGCCCGCCGAGAGGAGCGCGAACATGCCCGTGGAGACATCCTTCGTGGACTTGGTCCTGACCGCCTTGAGCACCTGCGGCACGAACGATGACGTGGTCAGCGTGCCGCCTATAAGCCCCAGTAATGTCGTTGAATCCATCTATACACCTCTGAAAGTTTTTTGAAAGGCCATTATATTACAGACCGGGGATTTTATCCCGTCTATTTTTAAAATTCTCCGCCATAAATGGCGGAGAATTTTGATGGTAAGAAAAAATCATTTATATTTGCCGCTCCTTGACCCAACGCTAAAGCAGCGGGATTGCGCAGCACCACACCCATTCAACCCCGCCCAAAACCCTACAGCTCGACCCACTCGGATAAGGCCGGGTAATAGAGACCTTTTTTTATCTCGCGCCCTTCCCCCGCGGCCCTCAACACCGAGGCGTACCTCTCAAGCTGGGGCGAGTGCCTCAGTTTTTCGCTCTCAAGGAACTCCTTCAGCCCACCCCCCTCGTGGGATCCCGTCTTGTAGTCTATCACCCAGCGCACGCCGTCCTCGACGAATGTCCTGTCTATTACTGTGTGGACGATCTCTCCTCCGAGGACCCCGGTCAGGGGCAGCTCCACGGAGCCTTCCGAGTGGGCGTCAAGCGCCCACCTGCCCCTGGGGTCTTTTAACGCCTTCGATACGGCAGTGACGGCTTTTGAGACGGCCTCGTCGAGGTTCCTGCCCGAAAGCCCGCAGGCCTTCAACGCCGCCCTGACCATATCGCTTTCGGCCAGGGGTCTTTCAAAGGGCCACCCGCCGAGGCCTTCCCTGGCGATCCTGCAGAGGTACCTGTGTACGACGGTGCCGATGTGGCGGGCCGTCTCGCCGGCCCAGTAGTACTCCGGCTCCACGGAAAAACCCGTAACCGCCTCGGGCCCGGTATCTACGGCGGCAGGGGGAGCGGGAGAGGGGGCCTTCCATGAGAGCGGAAGCCTCTTGAACGGCGGCCTTTTGGCCTCCGGAGCGCCGTCTTTTTCATCGAGAGCGGCGGCGGCGACCATAGCGGGCGAGAGGGCCGTCTTTATAGTCGAAAGAAACGACCTGCCCCTCACCTTAAGACCCCCTTCATCGTCCGTGCCATCGATGTGCCCCAGGAGGTGGAGCCCTTTTTTCGCCCTCGTGGCGGCCACATACAGGAGGCGCGTCGTCTCAAGCTCCTCTTTCCGCCTGTTTATATGCGTCAGGTACCTGTAAAGAAGGCTCTCCCTGTCTCCAAGCTTCCTCTCGACCGGGGCCAGGAGGAGGTCTTCCCCGCGCTCCATCCAGAGAAGCAGTTTCTTTTCGGCGCCCCGGGTAGGCTTGCCGAGCCCAGGGATTATCACATGGTCGAACTCCAGCCCCTTCGCCTTGTGTACCGTCATCAGGTCAAGAACGGTCCCGGCCTGTCCGCCGTGCGAGGCGTAGAGCCTCGATATCCTCCGCTCAAGCGTCTTAAGCGGGATGTTACGCCCCCGTGAGCTTGCCGACTCCACAAGGCCGAAGAACTCCTCCGCGTCCTCCATGCCGGAGTCGTCCGGGACGCAGGCCGGCCCACCGAGGGATATCCACAGCCCCTCAAGGAGGTCCCTCTGAGGGACCCTCCCGTTTCTTTCGAGCGCCTTTTTGAGTATCCCGGTAAACCTCTCAAGCCTTAATTTACCGTCTTCGGATAGAGACGAAAGACGAGAGGAGTCTTCGATGAGGCTCAATACCGGAGCGGTCTTGTCTCCCGAAGCGACGCGGTGGAGGTCCCCGACCGTCAGAGCGCACCACGGCGCCCTTAGCGCCGAAAGCCACGCCACCCTGTCGTAGGGGTGGCTCAAGACCCTCAAAAGCGTTAACAGGTCCTGTACGACGGCCCTCCGGGAGAGCGGGTCGAACTCCTCGGCCCTGAACGCGACCCCCTCCCCTTTAAGGACCTCGACGGTCTCCAAAAGGTGGGCGCGCGACCTGCAAAGTACGGCGGCGGATTCGCCCCGTGGGACCGCTTTTATTATCTCCACCACGCGCCTGGCCTCCAGCCGGTCGTCCCTCTTCTCAAAGAGCACTACCGCGGGCCCAGTGCTGCCTCCTTTTTTAACGGCGTCCGAGGGAGAGTAGCTTATGGAGCCCAGAAACGGGTCCTCGGCAGCGGGGAAGGCCGCATTGAAGGCCCCGTTGACCCACTCTATGAGGGCGGGGGCCGACCTGAAGTTGCTCTTGAGCGTCAACGGGTGCAGGCGGATGCCTCCAACGCCCTTAAGCCTTGCGTCAAGGAAGAGCCCGACCTCGGCCTCCCTGAAGAGGTATATCGACTGCATCGGGTCGCCTACTATGAAAAGGGTCCTGCCGTCGCCTTCGGTCCACCCCCTCGTAAGGGAGGTCAAAAGGGCGAGCTGGGCCCTGGAGGTGTCCTGGTACTCGTCCACGAGTATGTGCCGGACCCTGAGATCAAGCGAGAGCATCAGGTCAGTCGGGGCGTCCTCTTCGCCGAGGGCCTTCAAGGCCGCCATCGAGACCTCCTGAAAATCCACAACGCCCTCTCTCCTGAAAACACCCTCAAGCATCCTCTTTGCCGCCGGGAGGAGATGAAGGAGCGAAGAGAGTATCTCCCACTCCTCGGCGTCGTAGACCGGGGCCGGGAGGTCCCTTGCGTTGGAGAGCTCATCCAGGAAGCCGCTCTCGCCGTCAAGCTCCATAAGGAGTTCCTGAAAGTCCTTTTTTGCGCCCATTGCCCCGGGGTCCTTGCCGGCCGGGAAACCGATAGCCGCGTTGACTCCCCCAGGTTTACGCCATGCCGCGGGTTTCTCCTTCTTTAAAAGAAGAGCCGAGATCCCCTGCCATAAAGGCAGGTCTTCAGGGGAGCCGTACGGGAGGGCTTCCATCTCTTCGAGGGCTTTTATGGGGCCTTCCTCAAGGTTACACGCGGCGTAGCGCCCAAGCGAAACGAGCCTTCCTGAAAGCCTTTCCGGGAAGGCGGCCCTGAGTCTTTCAAGCTCGCCTGAGACGAGGTTACGGAGCGACCCTTCAAGGAGACCCTTCAGGTCCGCCCTCTTTTTCATCTCCACATGGCGCATCCACTGGTCGCGCCTCGAGAGCATTATCACGAGCCTCTCCGTAAGGGCCCTCGTTGAGTTGTCCAGGTGCGCCAACGCCCCCCTGACCGAATCCCCGTCAGGCCCCTCGTCATCCACAAGCTCCACGGTAAGCTCGGCGGCCTCGGCATACAGCTCTTCCGGCGCTTCGCTTATCGCGGGCTGCTTTCCCAGGCGCGAGATCAAAGGCATCTGCCTCACAAGCCCGGCTGAGAGCGAATCTATCGTCTGCACCTTGAGACGCCCGGGGTTCTGAAGGAGCCCCCAGCCCAGGGGGGCGTCCCTCTTCAAGACTTCCTTGGCGAGAGCGAATGTCTTCGCCTCGTGAGGCTCATCAGGCAAAAACCCCTCTCCTGCCCTGATAAGCGCCCCGGTGATGCGGTTCTGCATCTCTCCAGCGGCCTTTTTCGTGAATGTCAGGGCGAGTATCTCCTCGGGATGGTCCACCGTCGAAAGGAGCGCAAGGTATCTCTGCATGAGAAGCTCGGTCTTTCCGGAGCCCGCCGGGGCCTGCACGATAAAAGACCTTGAAGGGTCAAGCGCCTCCGCCCTTTCAAAAGAGTCGGTTATATTATTATTCCCCGCCATCGTCATCCTCTTCTTTTGCCCCGCGCACCTCGACTATCCGGCATAGTGTTGCAAGCTCGCAGTACAGGCAGGGGCTCTTTCTGCCTTTAAGCTCCGGGTTCGGGTCAACTGGGGCGTAGCCTGAGAGGAACTCCCGGGCAAGCGAGCTTACAGTGGCTTTCCAGAACTCCATAAGAGAGTCCCAGTCCCTGTTCTCGGCCTTCTCTTTGAACCTTGAGTCCTTGTCGAGCGATTTGACGCTCGGAAGCACCCCCTCCGCCCTCGATACTCCGATAAACCTGCAGTCGCCGGGGACAAGCCTCGCAAACGAGATGGTGTCGAACCTTCCCGATAAGCTGTAGACCAGGAGCTGGGGTTCTCTCGGGCGTGAGGTGAGCCAGTCGTACCTGTCGGCAAGCCCGCTCTTGTAGTCTATTATCACTTCTTCGCCGTCCGCGGTCTCGTCCACCCTGTCGATCCTGCCCCTGATGGTGAGGCCCTCCACGGTTATGCTCTCCTCCATCTCCACATGCTTGACCCTGAAGGGGCCCCTTTGGGCTTCGAGCGCGGCCCAGTCGATAAAAAGCCTCTCAAGCCTCTCCTTCTCAAGCTCAATGAAACGGGGCGAGAGGGCGTCCGATATCCCGGCTTCTTTAAAGACCTCGTCCGCAAGAGGCCTTACATACTCCTTAAGCTCGCCCTTCTCAAGTATCTCGTTGAGCCGCGCCGAGTCAACGGTCCTCTCCCAGAAGACCTTCAAGGCCGTATGTAGTATCCTGCCCCTGTCGGACTCGCTCATGCCCGGCTCCGGGGCGTCTACCGGGGCCGCGTGAAGCCGGTGCGTGGCAAACGCCTTGAACGGGCAGAGCGACTGGTCCTTTATTATGAAGGTTCCACCGGTTATCCCCGCGGCCTCAACAGGCGTCACCGGGACAAACGGCTCGTCTACAAGGGGAGTAAGCGCGTAGGCCGAATGCACCGAGTCCTTAAGACGGCTTGTGGCGGTGACCCTCTCCGCCTCCCCGCCGGATTCAAACCCCTTAAGAAGAGGGCTTAAAAGGGTATCCTTCTCTTCAGACCTCAAGGGGTAGCTGACCAGCACTGACGGGGCGCACTCAAGGACCCTTTTGAGGTTCGACTTCGCGTACGCAAGCTCTCTTTCATACGACGAATGAGGGACCTTTTTTTCACGCTGTAGATTGACCGGTATGAAGGGGTTCGGGGACGGCTGAGCGGGAAGGGCGAACTCGTGGCAGCCCATGACCCATACATGGTCGTAGTAGTGCCCAGCGGCCTCAAGCATGCCGACGACCTCGACCCCGCACCCGGGTGTTTTTGGCTGGTGGATGGCGTCGGCGGCCAGAGCGGCCACCCTGGAGGCGGCCTCGGCGCGGGAAAGCCTGCCGGTTATGTCGTCGAGGGTGGAGAACTCCTCTAAAAGCGCGTTCCACGCCTTCAAGGCCTGAAACTCCTTGCTCGTAAGCTTGACGGAAGAGAGCCAGCCGAGGTCCTTAAGGAGGGCGGAGAAGCTTTTGGCCCACTGGCCAGGGAGCTGTCTTGAGGGCGAGTCCCTGAGGTCCCTTATCCAGAGACCGAACTTCTCTTCAAGACCTTTTGAGTGCCGGGCACCGCGCCTCCTTAAGTCGTTCAGCGTAACAATTATGCAGTTGTCCTTCTTGAGCATGGCGTCCATGAGCGTCATGGAGAGGCGCTCTCCGGAAAAAAACGGGGAATGGAGTACCGGGCTTATCTTCTCAAGCTCCTCTTTCCCCTCGCCCACGGAGAGTATCGCGATCGCCGAGCGTACAAGCGGCTCATCCGAGAGAGCGGCCCCCAGAGAAATATTAAAGAGGTCCCTTTTGTCCTCCCACGGCAGAGCGGAGGCCGGGTTCAACTCAGCGGAGAACTCCCTCCTTATGAGGTCCCTGTACCTGTTCAGCTCCGGGACGATAAAGCCTACTTTAATGCCCGGCCCGGCTACGGTACGGGCCCACCTGGCGGCCTGCTCCACCTCAACGGATTCGTCCCTGTAAGCCCGTACGGCGACCCTCCCGCTGAGGTCCGGCAACTCACCCGTTGCCCCCGGCTCATCGGGCCACCAGAGCACCTTTACGCCTTTGCCTTTAAGCCCGTCTACGAGCTCCATACTCTTAGGCGTCACTTCGTCGAACCCGGCGAGGACAATATTTTCAGGCGGGGTTATCCTGCCAACATTAATAAGCCCGAGCACCCGCGTACCAAGCGTGTGCCTCTCGACAAAGCCGAGATCCCTTACCCCGGCCTCGTAAGACCTCACCCACCTTTTGAGGGCGCGGGCCTCTTCGGTCAGGTAAATATCGTCTTCTGGAAGCCTGAGGTTGTACTCCTTGAGGATGGAGTAGGCTTTCCAGGACTCATCCGACGCTCCCCCGGGGAGAAGTATTTCCCCGGATACGGCGTCCTTTGAGACGATTGAGTCCCAGAGTACCTTTGAGCGGAGCGCGCCGAGAAGCGGGGCGTCTCCCGCCTCGACCCAGAGGGACTCAACCCAGGAGGAGAACGGCAGTATCTGAGGGGTATGCCAGAAGGAGGCCCCGGCCTCTTTCATCGCAAGGTCATACTCGGCGCTCAAGTACCGCGAAAGGCGCGTATTCACGGTAAGGACGACCGCCCCGCCTTTAATCGCGTCTATAAGCCCTTCTATCTTTACCTTGCGCATAAGGAGTATCTTACTATTTCATGCCGGAAAATTCAAAACCTGTTGTGCGCCCTCCGGCGTAGGGGGCAGACTCGGGCCGGGCCTGGGAGTATTAGGAGAGTCATAAACCCTCCCTGGGCTTAAAAACCCCAAGGTTTTCAGAACATTAAAAATAAAAAAAACGCCTTTTTCACGGGCGCCTCCCCCGTATTTAGTTGACATTACGGGGTTTTGTATGCTAAAAATAATAAGTTAATTCTTTTCACCGGCACTTCTCTCAAAACAATCAAACCAATGGTGGGCGTGGCTCAACGGTTAGAGCACTGGACTGTGACTCCGGGGGTTGGGGGTTCGAATCCCCTCGCTCACCCCATTTTTTTATCACTATGATAAAAAGGGATTCGAAAACGCCCGAGTGCCGAGCGAAGCGAG
>JACRCJ010000303.1 GCA_016219075.1 Deltaproteobacteria bacterium
AAACCGAGCGAGAACTTCTCAACGCCCACTCCGGAGAACTTGGCCACAAGGAAGTGCCCGAGCTCGTGAATGAATATCAGGACTCCCAGTACTATTACGAACGATATGAATGTTGTCATCTTCTTCCCGGCTGTTGGATTTTGTTCTTCTTGAGCGTTTAAATCACCGAAATGCTATCGGACGGCCTTTGAAGCCATGCCAGCGGAGGCCTTTGCGGCAAGGCTTGCGGTTATTTTTCATCAGACTTTTACATGATAACATTTCAGAGGGATTAATTCAGGCATTTAATGAGCCCCCTTGCCTCGTCCCTGGCCCAGGCATCGGCCTCAAGTACATCCTCGACCGAGCGGACCGGGGCCGGGGAGTGCCTTGAGAGCACGCCGGATAATACCCTGTATATCTCGGTAAATGGGAGCAATCCCTTTAGGAACATCTCCACGGCGACCTCGTCGGCGGCGTTCAAGACCGCCGTAGCCGTGCCGCCCATGGTAAGCGCGTCGTAGCTTAATCCAAGACACGGGAACCTCTTTAAGTCCGGGGCCGTGAACTCAAGGGTCAGCCCAAAGAGGTCCAGCGGAGGGGTCCCGGCGTCTATCCTTTCGGGATACGAGAGCGCGTAGGCGATAGGGCCCTTCATGTCCGGGTTACTCATCTGGGCGACTATCGAGCCGTCTATGTACTCGACCATCGAGTGTACTACGGACTGCGGGTGTATCACGACCGATATCTTCGACGGCGGAAGCCCGAAGAGATACGACGCCTCTATGACCTCAAGCCCCTTGTTCACAAGGGTTGCCGAATCGATGGATATCCTTTTGCCCATCTTCCACCTCGGGTGCTTAAGGGCCTCGGCCACAGTCACCGTCTGGAGCGCCTCTATCGGGGTATTTAGAAACGGCCCTCCGGAGGCGGTAAGTATTATCCTCTTTATGTCGGAGTTCCTGTGCCCGGCAAGGGACTGGAAGACCGCCGAGTGTTCGCTGTCCACGGGAAGTAGCTTTACGGCGCGCCTTGCGACCTCTTCCATGACGAGGGGGCCGGCAAGCACCAGGGTCTCCTTGTTCGCAAGCGCTATGTCTTTTCCGGCCTCTATGGCGGCCATGGTCGGGACGAGCCCGGCTGCACCGGAGATGGCAGAGAGCACCATCTCGGCGCCCTCAATCGTGGCGGCCTGTATCGCGCCGTCCACGCCGTAGCCGACCTTTACGGAACGGGGCAGAGCCGCCCTGAGCCCGTCTGCCGCCTCTTTGGTCGCAACAGAGACGAACGAGGGTCCAAACTCCCTCACCTGCTCCTTTACGAGCTCAATGTTATTGCCGGCGGCCAGAGCGGCCACTGAGAACTTTCCGGGGTTGGCCCTCACTACCTCGAGGGCGTTTCTCCCGATAGAGCCCGTGGAGCCGAGTATCGCCAGTACCTTTGGTCTTTTTTCCATCATCCGGCCAGCGCCTTGAAGTGCCATATGAGCGAGTAATAGAGGACGGGTATCGGGAACAGGAGCGAGTCTATCCTGTCGAGCACTCCGCCGTGTCCGGGTATAAGGGTGCCGGAGTCCTTGACGCCGGCGGCCCTTTTAAGAAGCGACTCGAAAAGGTCGCCCGCTATGCCTATGGAGCCTGCGAGAGCGGAGAGGAAGAGCACCCCACCGGGGCCAAGCCCCAGATAAAGGAACCTGTTGAACAGGTATGCCGCCGCAAAGCCGCCGATGATGCCCCCGACGGCGCCCTCTACCGTCTTTTTCGGGCTTATCTCCGGGCAGAGCTTCGTCTTTCCGATTGCCTTTCCGGTGAAGTAGGCGAATGTGTCGTTTGACCAGATGACGGCAAGGAGAAACATTATCCACCACTGGCCCCCGTCCATCTGCCTCAACGCGATCGTGTAGGAGAGCGGCACGGCTATGTACATGACGCCGAGCGTTTTGAAGGCCGTGTCGTATGAGGCGTCCTTCAAGTCCCTGGACACGGCCATGTTGTAGAAGAAGAAGACGAATACCGCGGCTATCAAAAAGGCAGGCAGGTGTTCCATGCCGTAAAGATAAAAGAGCGCGGGTACGCCCCCGCCTGCAACAATCCCAAGGAGATCCGCCCCCCCGTCCCTTCTCTTCAGGATAGTCAGGTTATTGTACTCGGAGAGGGCCAGGAGTGTCAGCAGGGAAGAGGCCGCGAATATCCAGAAAACTGAGGTAAAAAGGACCAGATAGACTATTATGGGAATTAAGACGATGCCCGTGACTACCCTTTTCAGACTTCCCTCCCCGTACACCT
>JACRCJ010000299.1 GCA_016219075.1 Deltaproteobacteria bacterium
CCTTCCGCCGAGCATTTCTATTATCCGGCTCGATTCCTTCGCGGTCGTTGATATGCCCTCCATAGAGTCGATCGTCTGGGATACGATACGGCCGCCCTTCTCGGCAACGGTGGACGCCTCTTTGGCGGCGTCCGCGGCGCTCGAGACGTTCCTGGCTACCTCTATGATGGTCGCGCTCATCTCCTGAGTGGCTGTCGAGACCTGAGCGGCCCTTGCGGACTGAGTCTTAGAGCCCCCGGCGATCTGCACTGCCGAGGCCGATAGTTCCTCGGAGGATGACGCGAGGCGCTCGATGGAGGAGTGGATGTCCTTTATTATGGAGTGGAACTTACCCATCATGTTGTTGAAGGCCTCGGCCATCTGGCCGCTCTCGTCCCTTGACTTTACATCTATGGAGAGGGTCAGGTCCCCTGTGGACTCTATCTCGCCCATCGCCCTGTTGAGGTATATCATCGGCGAGATGACCTTGGAGTTTATCACCCACATGCTCGCCAGACCCGCAAGGATGGTGAGGACGAGGACCGCGATCGAGGCGGCCATGTTCCGCCTGGAGGCGGCGAGCTCAGCCATGATCTCAGAATCGACACTATTGCCGATCGAGTTTGAGATGACAACAACCGTGTCTATGGCCTCGCTGCTCTTGTCTATCCATTCCTTGCCGTTTATGGGGTAGTTCCCCGTAGAGGCGGCGGCGTACACAGAGGAGCGAGTTTCCCCGAACTTGCCGAGGAATATCTCTTCCATACCGCTTATCGCCTTGACGATTGCCGGGTCTACCCCGCTCATGTCCTTTACGCGGAGTATCGGTTTTATGTTGATGTCCACTATCGCCCTGAAGGTGTTGAGTTTTTCTGCGGCAACGGCATCAAGAGGTTTTCTTGAGCTTATGAACTGCGCCATTGTGGCCCGTTCTCTACCCGCGAACTCTCCTACGAGCCAGACAGACTGCTTGAGCTCGATGTTCATCCTCAACGCTTCCTGGAGCGTTTCCTTGCTCGCGGTAGATGTGAACGCGGCGAGCCTCACCTCGGCGTTGGCCTCGATGAAGCCGGTGATCGCCTTTATCCATTCCTTGGGTGCATAATTTTTGTCGTCGACGCCTAAGTTCCTGTCGGCATCCTTGCGGGCTGATTCAAGCTCGGAGTAGGCAGTCTCAGCCCTTCTCAAGGCCGCTTTAAGAACCGTGTTCGCGCCGTCCTTCTCAACGAGTCTTTTGGCCTGTTCAGCGGCCTCTTTCAGGGCCGCTTCGCCCCTGGCGCGCGTATCGTGGATCTTATCTATAAATGATGAGTCGGAGGCCTTGTTTGAGGAGAGCACCATGGCGGTCATGCCGCGTTCCTTGGCTTCAAAACCCGCGGCCGCCAGAATAGCGTCGGCCAGATCGTTGGCTATCGCCACGCGGGAGTGTTCTTTGGAGCTATTATAGGCTTTCCAGACATTGTTTGCGGACATGACGGCCAAAATCAAAACCAGTACCCCTACGACCCCTGTCAGAAATTTTTTGATGCTGAGCTTGTGAAACAATCTCATGGCTGCCTCCTTGGAAAAAAACATTTTAGTACAGCGTTTGGTTCAACATGGCTTGCCTCGGTTGCTAATATGCCGATAAAAGGGTGGAGACCATATACATATTGTTTATATCGGCCTTTGCGCGGCTGGCTTTAGGGAAAATTCAACCATAGGGAGGAGTTTTTTCTAATCCCATGGGTTGATATGAAGTAGTCCGATGGTCTATTGTTTATAAAGACGGAGTTCAAAAACCCGGAGGCAGGAACCTCCCCGTAGCTTTTCTCCGGGGTATCTGAAACTACCCGGTAGTTTTCCGCGCTTTACAAAAGGCCTTTTTGCGCGCTGGCGCGCGCCTCGGGGCTATTGCTCTGCTCGCTGTCAAGCTAGCTCGCAATAAATACAGAGGCTTGCTCGCTCGCTCTCCTTCATGCTCGCTACGCAATGCCCCTGGTGTTTTGTTAAAAACAATACAAAACATCCAATAACATAAGAGAGAATAAACAATATCTCTAATTTACGAGGTCTTCCCTCATTCCTTACCCCGGAGCTTGCGGGCAAAGAACTCAGTGTTCTGAGAGGCGAAAAGAGGTGGAAAATGAGGAGGCCCCCCTTAAACAAAAAAAGCCCCGCTAAAGCGGGGCTTCGTGCTTTCTCTTAAATAAGACTTCCTACTTCTTCACACCCGTCCATTTCAATACGGGCTCCCTGGCGGCCCGTGTCTCATCTACCCTCTGGACCCTGGTGTTTGCCGGGGCGTTCTTGAGTAGCTCCGGGTTGGTCTTGGCCTCTTGTGCTATTGCCCTCATCGCCTCTATGAATTTATCCATCGTCTCAAGGGACTCTGTCTCCGTCGGCTCGACCATGATGGCGCCCGGGACGACGAGCGGGAAGTATACAGTGGGCGGGTGGTATCCGTAGTCTATGAGCCTCTTGGCAACATCCATCGTGGAGACCCCGTCCGCCTGCTGGAGCTTGTCGGAAAAGACGCACTCGTGCATGCACGGCCGGTCAAAGGCCAGCTGGTAGGTCCCCTTGAGCCTCTCTTTTATGTAGTTGGCGTTAAGTATCGCCGTCTCGCTCGCCCTTTTGAGGCCTTCCCCGCCCATCCTCCTGATGTAGCTGTAGGCGCGCACCATTATGGAGAAGTTGCCGTAGAATGCCTTGAGCCTGCCGATGGACTTCGGGCGGTCGGTGACGAGCTTGAACTTCTTGCCGGCCTTCTTTATCCTCGGCACCGGCAGGTAAGGCTCAAGGACCAACCTTACGCCCACAGGGCCGCTTCCCGGGCCGCCGCCGCCGTGGGGGGTCGAGAAGGTCTTGTGGAGGTTGAACTGCACGACATCCACGCCGAGGTCTCCGAGCTTCATGATGCCCATGATGGCGTTGAGGTTCGCGCCGTCGCAATACAGAAAGCCGCCCTTGGAGTGGACGAGATCGGCTATCTCTTTTATGTGAGACTCGAAGAGCCCGAGCGTGTTGGGGTTCGTCAGCATTACCGCGGCGGTCTCCCTGTCAATGGCGGCCTTTACGGCCTCAACGGTCAGCACCCCCTTGCCCTCCGACTTGACGGGAACGACCTTGAAGCCCGCGAGGTGGGAGCTTGCCGGGTTTGTGCCGTGAGCGGTATCGGGGATTATCACCTTGGTGCGCGGCCTGCCCTTTGATTTAAAGTACTCGGCTATCATCAGAAGCCCGCATAGCTCCCCGTGCGCCCCGGCGGACGGCTGGAGCGTGACGGCGTCCATCCCGCTTATCTCGGCGAGATAAGCCTCGAGCTCGTACATGACTTCAAGGGCGCCCTGGGAGAGGTCTTCGCTCTGGTAGGGGTGGATCCTGGTGAAGCCGGTCATGCCGGCGATATCCTCGTTTACCTTGGGGTTGTACTTCATAGTGCATGAACCGAGCGGATAAAACCCCGAGTCCAGGCCGAAGTTCCACTGCGAAAGCCGCGTGTAGTGGCGTACCGTGTCAATCTCGGAGAGGTCCGGGAATCCGTCGAGGCCGTCCCTTAAAAGGCCCCCGGGTATCAACGCGGCGGCGTCAGCCCTCGGCACATCGAAGGAGGCCGGCTCTACGCCGACCCTGCCTTCGGATGATTTTTCGAATATCAGCGGCTCGTTTAAAAGGAGCCCCTTTGTACCGTTAGCTTCCATAATATTAAACCCTCGATAAAGCGGTTGAATGGGTATGCCGCTCCGCAATCCCGTTGCTGTAGCGTTGGGTCAAGGAGCGGCAAATATAAATGATTTTTCCTTACCATCAAAATTCTCCACATTTATGGCGGAGAATTTTAATTCAGCGTCGTTACAGCCCAAAAAAACATACGCCCGTCAACGGGCGCCGGGTGAAGCCGGTTCAATCAGAGGCCGTCAGGCCTTCGCAAGCTCTTCGGCGAACCTGTCGATCTCTTCTCTGGAGTTAAGCTCTGTGGCGGCCACGAGCAGGTGGCTGGAGAGCACGGGGTGGAACTTTTTAAGCGAGAGCCCGCCCATGATACGCTTTTTGAGGAGCGACTTTAAGAGGGAGTCCGGGTCCTTTTCGACCTTTACAGTAAACTCGTTGAAGGTCTGAGAGGTAAAGGCGGGTTTGACGCCGGCGGAAGAAAGCCTTTCCTTGAGGTACTCGGCCTTCGACAGGTTGAGAAGGGCCAGGGTCTTTAATCCCTTGGAGCCGAGAGAGACCATGTGGATGGAGGCGGCAAGGGCGCAAAGACCGTGGTTGGTGCAGATGTTCGAGGTCGCCCGCTCCCTTCTGATGTGCTGCTCCCTTGTGGCGAACGTGAGGCAGAAAGCCGTCTGGCCGTTCTTGTCTACGGTCTGGCCGACGAGGCGCCCCGGCATCTGGCGTATGTACTCGGTCTTCGTGGCCATGAACCCGAGATGGGGCCCGCCGTAGCTCAAGGGGTTGCCGAAGGACTGGTTGTCTCCGACGGCGATGTCGGCCCCGAGCTCGCCCGGAGGCTTAAGGAGCCCGAGTGAGACGGCCTCGTTGGTGACGACGATAAGAAGCCCCTTTTTTTCGTGGATTATGCGGGCAAGCTCCCCGACGTCCTCAAGCGAGCCGAAGAAGTTCGGGTGCTGGACGACGACGCAGGCCGTGTTGTCGTTTATCGCGCCTTCAAGGGCCCCCGGCAGCGTCCTTCCCTCCTCGGTACAATACATTACCTCGGAGATATGGTCTCCCGACCCTTTAAGGTAGGTCTTTACCGTATCACGGTACTCGGGGTGGAGCGCGGAGCTCAAGACTACGCCGTGCCTGCCGGTTATGCGCCTTGCCATGAGCACGGCTTCGGCCGTTGCCGAGGCCCCGTCATAGAGAGAGGCGTTACTCACATCCATGGCCGTGAGCTGGCAGACAAGCGTCTGGTACTCGAAGATCGCCTGTAGCGTGCCCTGTGCAAGCTCTGGCTGGTACGGGGTGTATGATGTGTAGAACTCGGACCTTGAGATGAGGCTCGCCACGACTGACGGTATGTAGTGGTTATACGCGCCGGCGCCGAGGAAGCTCGTGTACTCCTCGACTGTCGAGTTCTTCCCGCTCAAGCCTTTCAGGAGACTCTTGAGTTCCTGTTCCGAGAGGCCTTTTGGCAGGTTTAAGGATCCCTTAACCCTTAAACCTGCCGGGAGCGACCCGAGGATATCATCCAGTGAGGAAACTCCAATTGCCTTAAGAATAACGGAAATGTCTTTGTCTGTATGCGGAATGTATGGCACTTAGGTCACTTCTCTTCTTCTATGAACTTCTGGTACTCGTCCGCAGTAAGAAGGTCGGCGAGGTCGTCGTCGCTGCCTATTTCGACCTTTATCATCCAGGCGTCCCCGTACGGGTCCTCGTTGATGGCCTCGGGGCTGTCGATGATCGCGTCGTTGACCTCAGTGACATTGCCGGACAGGGGCGAATACAGGTCCGACACCGCCTTTACGGATTCGACTACCCCGAACGGCTCGTTCTTTGTGACTGAGCCGCCTTCCGGGGGCAACTCCACATAGACGACGTCTCCGAGGGAGTCCTGAGCGTAATCCGTAATACCGACGGTCGCGGTATTACCTTCGACCTTAACCCATTCGTGTTCTTTGGTGTATTTAAGGTCCTTCGGGAACTCCATGGTATATCTCCTTTCTTACTGTCTCGCTTATTTTTAACGTTCTGAAAACCCCGGGGTTTTAAGCCCGAGGGTTCACTGTTTTTTGTAAAAAGGCATCCTGACCACTACGGCCTTCGCGGCCCTGTCCCTGATCATTATCTCGAGCTCTGTGCCCGCCTCTATCAGAGACGGAGAGACAAATCCGGTGCCTACCCCGGTCTTAAGTGACGGCGAGCTTGTGCCGCTTGCCACAATACCGGCTTTTTTGCCGCCAAAGCGTATCTCGTAGCCGGCCCTCGGGACCCCGGGGTCTTTCATCTGAAACCCGACGAGGGCCTTTTTCACGCCTTCCCCTGCCTGCTTCTTCAAGGCCTCCTCGCCTATGAAGTCCCTGTCGTCGAGACGGACATACTTCTTGAGGCCGGCTTCGATTGGGGTTATCTTCTCCGATAGCTCGTGGCCGTAGAGCGGGTAGCCCATCTCAAGCCTCAGGGTGTCTCTGGCACCGAGCCCTACGGGCTTGATCCCGTGCGCCTTGCCGGAGTCCATCAGCGCCTGCCAGACGGCTGCGGCCTCAGAGGGGTCGAGGTATATCTCGAAGCCGTCCTCGCCGGTGTAGCCCGTCCTTGACACCAGGGCCTCAAAGCCGCCGACAAGGCCTATGTAGAAGTGGAAATGCTTTATTTCTTCGGGGTCTGTGTCTAAAAGCCCCCGGAGTACTTCTACGGACTTTGGCCCCTGAAGGGCTATCTGAGCGTATGCGGAGCTCAAGTCCTCGACGACGGTATCGGCGTCCGAGTGTTTTTTCATCCACTCGAAGACCTTGCCGGAGTTCGAGGCGTTGACGCAGAAGAGGTACCTGTCTTTATTGTAGCGGTAGACGATCGTGTCGTCCACAACGCCGCCGTCAGGGTAGCAAAGAAGCGTGTACTGGCACTGTCCGTCCTCGACGCGCTCGATGTCGTTGGTCATTATCGTCTGGACGAAGTCGAAGGCCCCGGCCCCCGAGACCTCTATCTCGCCCATGTGACTGACATCGAAAAGACCGCACGAGGAGCGCACCGCCTGGTGCTCGTCGATAACCCCGGTGTACTGGACGGGCATCTCCCATCCCGCGAAATCGACCAGGCGCGCCCCGAGGGACTTGTGTACTTCGTATAATGGCGTTCTCTTGAGTGTCAAAGTATGTAAAGGGAAG
>JACRCJ010000305.1 GCA_016219075.1 Deltaproteobacteria bacterium
GCTTCAGCTACGGGATTGAGGAGCGGCACACCCATTCGGCCCCGCCGCAGAACCGGAGGACCCCTAAAGGCTCTTCCTTCGTCTTTTTATTTTCACGCCTCTCAACAGTCTGACATAAAACCGCAAAGGAGGGCACAGGTATGCTCGTAGAATTCAACATAGTCCCGATAGGGACGGGTGAAAGCATGGGTGATGTGATAGCCGGAGTGCTTAAAGTCGTCGATAACAGCGGCCTGCCGTACAGGGCGAACGCCATGGGCACGGTCATCGAGGGGAACTGGGACGAGTGCATGGGCCTCATAAAAAAATGCCATGACGAGGTCATGAAGACGGCCCCGAGGCTTTACTCCAGCATAAACATCGACATAAGGCCTTCAAAGCCGCTTGACCGCCTGACGGAAAAACTTAAGAGCGTAGAAAAGAGGTTGGGGAAATCGCTAAAGGGATAATAGAGATAGACGGCGGGGCCGGAGAAGGCGGCGGCCAGATATTAAGGACGAGCCTCGCCCTCTCGGCCCTTACCGGGGTACCCTTAAGGGTCTACAATATCCGCGCGTCCAGACCCGTGCCCGGGCTTAAACCACAGCACATCCTGAGCGCCATGGCCGCGTCGCGCGTAACCGCAGGGGTTTTGGCCGGGGCCCTTCCCGGCTCCAGAGAGCTTGTCTTCAGGCCGGGGCCCGTAAAACAAGGAGAGCACACCTTCGATGTCTCGGAGATAAAGGCGAGCGCCGGGGCCACCTCCCTCGTCTTTCAGACCGTAGCCATCCCCCTGGCGTTCGCTCCGGGACGCTCCGAGCTTACGATAAGGGGAGGGACGCATGTGGAGTGGAGCCCTCCGGCCGAGTACATAAAAGAGGTCTTCCTGCCGTCGGCCTTCCGCATGGGTCTGGCAGCCGACCTTCAAAACCCCGTAAGAGGATACTACCCCACCGGAGGGGGGGAGATACGCTCAACCATAATCCCCTCGAAAGTTCCCTTGAAGCCCCTCCGGGTAACGGAGCGCGGGCCGCTTATAAGGGTCCGGGTCTTCTCGGCGGTATCGAACCTCCCGCTCTCCATAGCCATAAGGCAGCTCGACAGGGTGGCCGTGCGGCTTGAGGGCCTGGGACTGGCCCTTGAGAGGAAAAAAGAAGAGGCCCCGTCTCCAGGCAAAGGCTCCTTTGTCTTCATACTCGCGGAGTTCGAGAATATCGTAGCGGGCTTCTCGGCGCTCGGGGCCAGAGGGAAAAAGGCCGAGGCCGTCGCCGACGAGGCGGCGGACAAGTTCCTGAGCTACTTTCACAAGTCCGGGGCCTTAGACCCTCACCTCTCTGACCAGATAGCGGTCCTTATGGCCCTGGCCGCAGGGGAGTCCCAAGTCACGGTTTCCGAGGTCACGGGCCACCTTGTGACGAACATCCGGGTCATCGAAGAGTTCCTCCCCGTAAAGTTTACCCTCGAAGGCGGCACCGGAACGGAAGGCCGCCTCAGCGTAAAGGGGTGCGCGTTCAAGGCCGCTTAAAGCCTTTGAGGGTATTCCGCCGGTTTTTTTTGGCCCGTCCTCCTGCCAAACCGCTTCCCGTATTCTTAATCATCTTGACTTCCAACCGCTTTCAGGGCAAATTTTACCCATGGAAATGGTCGCTTTTCTCAAAATATTCTCCCTCGCCTTCGTCCCCCTTTTCGTGGCCATGGAGCCCATCGGGGTCCTCCCGATATACCTGTCCATGACCCGCAACATGAACCCGGCTGAACGAAAGGCCGTCCTCTTTTACTCCATCATCACGGCAACGGCCATAACGCTCGCCTTCCTCGTCGTCGGCAAAGCCGTCTTCATACTCCTGGGGATAACGATCTCGGACTTCCAGATAGCCGGAGGGCTGATACTTCTTTCCATCGCCATAAGCGACATAGTGCAGACCGCGAGGCTTGTTCCCGAGGCCGCGATATCTTCGGGCATAGGGATAGTCCCGATAGGCACCCCCCTTATAGCCGGGCCGGCCGCCATAACTACGATACTGATACTCGAGGACCTCCACGGTTTCGCCGCCACGCTGGCCGCTCTCTTTTTCAACATCCTCATAGCGTGGTTCACCCTCCAGTGGTCGGATACCATAATCAAATACATCGGCGCGAACGGGGCCAGGGGGATCTCCAAGGTCATCTCGCTCCTTCTGACGGCCATCGCCGTGATGATGATCAGGAGGGGTCTTGAGGGGTTGCTCATTTGACGGAAATGTCTTATAATTACCGCCGCTTTCCCGCCCCAATGGCGGCGGTTTCCAGTTTTTGAAACCGTTTGATGATTTACATCATATAACGGCGGCCGTTTTCCGGGTTATACTCTCTCTGTATCTTTTTTCGATCATCTGAGACACCCCGGCGTTTATCTTTGCCCGAAGATGGTTCATCATAAAGGAGGCTTACTTAGATGTTATTCAAACTGGCTCTCTTCTTCCACATCATATCCGCCATATTCTGGGTGGGCGGAATGCTCTTTTTGGTCCTTGTCATCGCCCCTTACCTGAAGACCCTGAGCGACCCCAAGGAAAAGTCCAGGATATACCAGACCGTCGGCACGCAGTACCGGTTCTGGGGATGGGTGGCCATCATTACGCTTCTTGTCACCGGCCCGGTAATGCTTTCGACCTTCTACGGCATACCGCCGCAGAAGATATTCGACCCGTCCCTGCACTCATCGGGCTTCGGCAGGGCCCTTGCCATAAAACTCGCCCTCGTCATCCTGATAGTCGTAAGCGCCCTTGTCCACGACTTCTGGATCGGGCCCAGGGCGAGAAACTCGCCGGGCTTTTCAAAGATAGCGAGGTTGTTCGGAAGGGTGAACCTCATCATAGCGCTTTTGATCGTGGTATTCGCCGTGATACTCAGGGCCGGAGGGATCTAAAGTCCTATGACCCGCCGTAGCCCTGTTTACGGCGGTCTTTTTAACGACTGTGATGCCGGCACGGACGCCGCCACTTTCCCCCCGCAAGGAGGTCTCATCCTATGGCGCACAAGTTCAGCCCCGAACATATCGCGCGCCTGTTGAGCGACGAGAGGAAGAAGGCCGTCGACCCGGAGAAGGTCCTGCGTGACGCGGGGCTCAAGGAAGGGGACTTCTTCGCGGACATCGGCTCGGGGCCGGGTTTTTTCACCATACCGGCCTCAAAGATAGTCGGCATCAGAGGGGTGGCGTTCGCCATCGACACCCAGAAGGAGATGCTCCTCGACTTAAGGGACCGTAACCCGCCGGACAACATAGTGCTGCTCCTCTCGGAGGAGGACAATATCCCGATAGGCGACTCGGAGACCGATTTCGCGCTCCTCGCCTACATGCTCCACGAGACCGTCAACATGGACGCCTTTTTAAAAGAGGTCAGACGGGTGGTGAGGCCCGGAGGTACTGTTCTCGTCATCGACTGGAAAAAGCAGAAAGAAGAACACGGCCCGCCCGAAGAAGAACGCCTGACCGAAGGCGCGGTCACGGGACTCCTCGAAGGGGCAGGTCTCTCAGTCGAATCCGTATCTGCGCTCAACCCCTCGCACTACAGGATACTCGCCAAAAAAGTTTAGCCCCGTCCCCCGCTCTTTCCGATCCCGTGGCATACTTATGTATGGGAACAGTACCACTACCCCGTAAAAATCCTCTTTTTCAGGAGGGTCCAAAATGGAAGCGACCATAGGTTCTACCACGCTGTCTTTAGTCAGGGGCGACATCACGGCCGAGGATACCGACGCCATAGTAAACGCCGCCAACTCAATGCTTGCGGGCGGCGGCGGCGTTGACGGGGCCATTCACAGGGCCGGGGGGCCGCGGATAATGGAGGAGTGCAGAAAGATCGGGTCGTGTCCGGCCGGGAGTGCCGTCATCACTACCGGTGGAAGGTTGAAGGCCAGGTATGTCATCCACACCATCGGGCCGGTCTACAGGGACGGGGAACACGGAGAAGAGAAGACCCTTGCGAGCGCATACAGGGAGAGCCTTAAACTTGCCGTGGAAAACGGCCTCAAGACCGTCTCTTTCCCTTCCATCAGCACCGGGGCCTACGGATACCCCGTCGAGGCGGCCGCTGAGACCGCGATAAGGACCGTCATGGAATTCATCAAAAAAAACAACAAGTTAGACCTTGTAAGGTTCGTCCTCTTCTCCGACGGAGACCTCGCCTCGTATACCCGCGCTTTTAAAAGACTCACCGCCTGAAACCCCTTCTTTCAAGCCTTTGTGCCTCCTTGACACCCCGCTCGATTAGTCTCATAATTTAAATATGGGAAGAGCCGAATTTTTCCGTGGCGGAGGTGGGAGATGAAAAAATACATCGATCAAGGCGAAGATTACAGGTGGAATACCGACAGGGCTGTAAGCGCGGATGATTTCAACACCATCAACAGCGTAGCCTTATTCGCCGGACCTCTCCTTGAGATGTACCCGTCCGTGACCAAAGAA
>JACRCJ010000301.1 GCA_016219075.1 Deltaproteobacteria bacterium
TAAGATCGCCAGGGCAGTGCCCCTTAAGTACCTGGGGGTCGATATCGCCCTGACAGAGGATGGGGTGGTGGTCCTGGAGATAAACGTCCGCCCGGGGCTTCAGATACAGAACGCGAACCTCAGGGGGCTCCGGGAGACACTATCCTCCGGGGGCGACTCCGCTTTCTTTCAGGGGTAAAAGATATGGCATTAAGGAAGGGCCAGCTTTTCAGGGAAAGCTTCATACCCGTGACAGTTGTAATGGCAGTCCTTTTCCTGGTGATCTTCTTTGTCCAGATAAAGGTTACCATGGACGCTGACAAGGTGACGGTGGTGGAGATAGAGAGCACTTTTGAAACGGCCGCGATGGACGGGCAGCAGTGGGAGCCCGAACAGGCTGCGGTACAGCTCTCCGGGGAGGAAGGGGTGGAGCCCGGGTACCAGGAGGCGGCCAGGCTCATGGACGCTCAGAAGTGGGATGACGCTGAAAAGGTATATCTCTCCATCCTTAAGAAGGGCGAGACCTACCGGGCCCTTAACGACCTGGGCGTCCTTTATTACAGGAAGGGAGAGATGCAAAAGGCTCTCAAGGCGCTTACGCGCGCCCTCAGCTCGGAGCGCGCATATTCAGGGGCCTACTTCAACCGGGCCGCCGTATTCTACAGCCTCGGAAGGTACGATTTGGCGCTCAGTGACTACAGGGCGCTCCTCAGGCAGAACCCCCACCATTATGAGGCCAATTACAATCTGGGCGTTACGCTCCTTAAGATGAAGGACCATTATGGCGCGGTGGAGGCGTTCAAGGCCGCCGCGAATTCCACCGGAGGACCGAGGAAGGCAAACGCCCTTTACAGGGCCGGCGCGGCGTACCTCCAGCTCGGTCCCGGCAACGACAGGCTTGCCAGGGAGGCCTTTGAGCAGGTAATAAGGGTCCAGCCCGACAACGTCCTTGCCAGGATAAAGCTCGCGGAGATGGAACCGGACACCCCGGAGGGTTACGAGAGGGCCGCGGCCCAGTTCGAGAAGATACTCACGCTCAGGCCGAACTACGCCCCGGCGCATTTCAATATCGCCATGTTCCTGAGCGCGCGTGGAAAGACCAGGGAGGCTTTAGCCGCGTACGGAAATGCCATCCGGTCCAATCCGGAGTACAGGATGGCCCGCTATAACCTTGGCGTCCTGTTGCTGTCGGAGAAACGCTGGGCGGAGGCACGGAGCCAGTTCGAATGGATAATCAAGCGGGACCCGGACGACGAGCGGAGCCGCTTTAACCTCGGCAGGGCATCATTCGGAGAGAAGGACTACGAGAGGGCGATAGAAGAGTACCAGAAGGCGATCGACATCCGCAATGGCGATTACCCCGAGGCGTATGTAAATATCGGCCGTACCTACAGCGCGATGAAGAACTACCCGAAGGCCGTGGAGGTATATCAGAAGGCGATAAAAATCAAGGAAGATTACCCCGAGGCTTGGTATAACATCGGGCTCGTATACATGCGCCAGAAGGAGATGGAGGAGGCCGTAAGCGCGTTCCAGACAGCCATCAAGTACGACCCCGACAACGCCCACTCGTGGTTCAACCTCGGGGTCGCCTGCGCGCGGCTTGGCCAGGAGGACAAGGCGATAACGGCCTACAGGCGGGCTCTGGAGATAAGCCCTAACCACAAGCAGGCCCAGCTTAACCTCGCGGTCCGTTACGCTAAAAAGGATCAGTACCAGGACGCCATACGCCTGTACCGTTCAGTGCTTGAAAAGGACGAGAGCTATTCGGCCGCCTGGCTCAATCTGGGGATAGCGTATTACAAGACAGGGGAGGAGGCTGCCGCCGAGGAGGCCCTCGGCAAGGCCATGGCCCTTGACCCGGACGATATCAAGCCCAGGGTCTACATGGCCAGGTTGATGCGCGATGCGAAAAATTACGACAAGGCCGTAAAGCTGCTGGAGCAAGTCGTGGATATGGACCCTAAGGAAGCTGAGTGGAGGTTGGAGCTCGCGGACGCGCTGATGAAGGCGGGCAGGATAGACGCGGCTAATACCGAGCTGAAGAAGGCACGCCTGATCCAGCCGGATAAAGGCAAGGAAATAAAAAACAATACCGAAGGAGAATGATTGTATGGCAGGTAAAGCACGGATTCTGGCTCTCTCGCTGATCTTCGCCGCCGCGTCGTCCATGGCTGCGGAGGCGGTTGCGGCGCCCCCGAAAGCCAAAGAGGAAAAACAGGCGAAAGCGGCATCCGGGTTCTCGTTTTCCGCCGAGGCGGGGCTCGGGTACGACAGTAACGTCTACAAGACGCCGGACAGCCCCTATGTGGATTTCGCGCAGACAGGCAACCCCACCGTAAACCCGACACAGAAGACGGGCATTTTCACGCCCCTGGAGGTGGATGCCGAATACCTGCGTCCCCTCTCGAAAAAGATTGACCTGATAGCGGAGTACAAGTTCGACGGGGATTTTTACTTTGACTCGGCCCTGGAGAACGCGGATGAGTACGACCATCGCTTAAGCCTCGGCCCCGAGTTCGCATTCGGCAAGAAGGATTCCGCGGGCACCACCCTGTACACGGGGGTCTTTGCGGGCTATCACAAGCAGATATATTACGACAGGGATGACGGCGCAAGCAAGATATCAGGCACGACGGATATCTCGGACAGGTATACCTACTCAAACCGGGGAGTTGAGTTCGCGTACAAGAACGAGTTAAACGCCTTTAAGTACGACGTCTACGGCTCCTTCGAGAACCGCGACTACGAGGACCCCGCAGCCGTCACCCAGTACGACCACGATTACTACGCTCTCGGCGCAGCCCTCCACTATAAGATCGCCGACCCTACCAGGCTGACCGCCGGCTACAGGTACTCGTCACGCGATTACGACGAAAGGCCTTCGCGCGACCTCAACGGGAACGCCCTGACTTCGAACCCGAGGCTCGAGTACACTTATCATACCTTTGATGTTACCGTTAGGCAGCGCGTAACCGAGGACCTTGTCGGTTATGTCGATTATACAAGGGAGACCCGGAAGGACGAGTTCGTAGGGTATAACGACTACACGCTGAGCAAGTACAGGGTGCGCGCCATCTATACCCCCGCCGAGAGCCTCAGGCTGAGGCTTGCCGCGAGCTACTGGGAGCGCGACTACAAGAGGGCCTTTGCCTTTGACAACCCGATAGCCGGAGAGAAAAAATACGACGGGATCGGCCTTGACGCGAAGGGAGAGTACTCCCACAGCGAGCATTTAAAGTTCTGGGCCGAGGTAAACTACGACGACCAGAGCACAACCGATAAGCGTTATGAGTACGACCGCTATCAGGCCATGGCAGGGCTCAGGGTGGAGTACTAAGGTTTGTCTGGATGTTTTTTTGCGTGCTGAAAAGGCCGGGCTCTGCCCGGCCTTTTTTTTAACGTTCTGAAGACCCCGGGGTTTTAAGCCCCGTCACCTTTGAACACCGCCACCCGGACGCTAATCTTACCCCTCTACAGATATCTACAGCCGAAATCCGTTTTTTACCCTTTCCATCAGTGAAGTGACGCCTTTTATAGGGTATAATCAGTAATGTCATGGCAAAAAAAGCTCTCTTTTGCTATGCTCGGACAGTGAATCCCCACAGGGCTAAAAACCCCAGGGTCTTCAGAACGCTAAAAATAAACCCCGTCAGAGGTAGCTCGAAATGGCATTGAGTAAAAAGGCGCTCCGTCCGTTAATAATAATCCTCGTCATTATAGCCATCATAGTGTTCTGGCGGTTCTTCCTTTCAAACAGGAAGGAGGCGCCCGCCTACATCGGCGCCACAGGGGTGGTTGAGGCTACGGAAGTGAATATCTCCCCGAAGATAGCCGGAAGGGTCGAGTGGCTCTGCTGCGCCGAAGGGGCGGCTTTAAAGGCCGGGCAAAAGGCGGCGACCCTTGATGACGCCGAGCTTGCGGCAAGGGTAGAGGAGGGAAAGGCCGATCTCCGTGGCGCCGTCGAGTCGGTAAACGAGGCGCGCGTCAGCCTTGAGAACGCCATTGCCCGGTCCGAGGCGGCCGGGTACGAGAAGGAGGCGGCGGAGGCGGAGGTACAAAGATACGCATCTCTTTTCAAGGAGGCTGGGGACAACCTTGACAGGGCAAGAGGGCTTATAAAGGACGGCTACATAACCAAAAGGGATATGGACTCTGCCGGGACCGCTTACAGCGCGGCCTCCGCCGTGCTCGACTCAGCCAGGGCCCGGAAAAAAAGCTCTGAGGCGAACCTTAAAAACTCCCTTGCCGGGATAAAGGCCGCAAAGGCCGGCATCTCCCTTGCGCAAGCCGGAAAAGAACAGGCCGCGGCCCGCCTGAAGGCGCTCGACTCCCGGCTCGCCGACACGGTCATGGTCTCGCCCATAGACGGGGTTGTGGTATACAAGGCTTATGAGACGGGAGAGTTCGTCACCCCCGGCTCGGCCATATACACGGTAGACGACATGGCCAATGTCTGGGTCAGGTTCGACCTTGAAGAGACTGAGCTTCAGAGTATAAGGCTCGGGGACAGGGTCGAGGCGGCCCCGATTGGAAGCCCCGGAAGGGTGTTCGAAGGCAGGGTGACGGAGATCAGCGAGGCAGGGGGGTTCGCCACGCAAAGGGATGTCACGAGAGGCCGCTCCGACATCCGGACCTTCAGCATAAAGGCTCGCATGACGAAGCCCGAAGGGTACTTAAAACCGAGGATGACGGTAGAGGTAAAGGTGTTTTTCGGGTCCGCTCCCCGGTAGAATGGGTATGCCGCTCCGCAATCCCGTCGCTTTAGCGGCGGGTCAAGGAGTGGCAAATATAAATGATTTTTCCGTACCATCAAAATTCTACGTCATTTATGGCGGAGAATTTTAATTGACCCCGGAGCGAAGAGGGGACGCATGGGATTCGCCATAGAGACAGACGGCCTTACGAAGGTCTACGGGGAGCTTAAGGCCCTCGACGGAGTCTCCCTCAAGATACCCGAAGGCGACTGCTTCGGGCTGCTCGGCCCGAACGGGGCCGGAAAGACCACGCTCATCCGAATACTTACCACGCTGATACGGCCTACCTCCGGCACGGCGCGCCTGAACTCGTTCGATGTGGTCGGCGATAGCTCTGAGGTCCGCCAGAAGATAGGTGTAGTGCCGCAGGCGATGACAAGCGACCTTGACCTTACGGGTTACGAGATAATGGACATCTACGCCCGGTTCTACGAGATGTCCAAAAACGAGAGGCGCGGCCGTATAGACGAGCTTCTGGAGATGGTCGGCCTCAAAGACAGGGCAAAAGACCTTGTGGCCACATACTCAGGCGGGATGCGTAGACGCCTTGAGATAGCCCGAGGCCTTGTCCACAAACCCTCTATCCTCATACTCGACGAGCCTACGATAGGTCTTGACCCGCAGAGCAGGCATGTCGTCTGGGACCTCCTCGGGAACTTCAGGAAACAGGACAGGCTGACGATACTCCTGACGACCCATTACATGGAGGAGGCCGAATCGCTCTGCGACCATGTGGCCATCATCGACTACGGAAAGATAGTCGCCCTCGACACGGTCGAGGGGCTTAAAAAACAGATCCCGAAAAAGGATGTGGTCGAGCTGACGGTGGCCGGGGTGGACCTTGAAGAGGCATCAAAGTGGGCCTCGACGGTAGATACCGTCACATCGGTCGCAGTAAAAGACGACAGGCTCATCGTCTCTACCGACAACGGCGCCAACGCGATACCCGCGCTCGTCGAAGGGATAAAAAAGACGGGCGGCCACCTCTCAAGGGTGCTCTTAAAGCAGCAGACGCTCGAAGATGTCTTCATACACTTCACCGGCAGGCCCATAAGGGAAGAGGAGGCGAAGAAGGTAAGCTATCTTCTCGGCGCCGGGGTCCCGACCAAATGGGGAAGGTAGGAAGGAGTCCATGGCCCGTTTTTACGCGATATTCGTGAGGGACTTGAAAAAGTTCATAAGAAACCCCCTTGTCGTGGCGATGAGCCTTCTGATGCCGATCATCTACCTCGTGATACTCGGCAATTCTTTTCAGGGCGAGCTTAAAAACCTCCCCCTCGCCGTGGTCGACCTCGACGGGGGGCCTTATGCCACAAGGGTCTTCGAGCTCCTCGGCTCCATAGAAGCCGGCCCCAGGACCGTAAGGACGGTGAGGGTCGCTGACCAGGGAGAAGCGATGGACGGGCTCAAAGACGGCGTCTACAAGGCCGTCCTCGTAATACCGTCAGGCTTCAGCCGCGCCGTGATGAGGGGCACCGCCCCGGAGCTCGGGCTCTTCCTCGACAACGCCGAGAGCATCTCTGCCGGTAACATCCAGGCCGCCATGAAAAGCGCCATCCCTGAGCTTAAAAGGGAGTTCATCCCGGTAAGGGAGGAGCGGGGAGTCGCGCACCTCCATAATGTCGAGCTCTACAGGAAGGTGGACTACGACCAGACCCTCATACCGGGCATAGTGATAATGGCGATATTCCTCGGCGCAATGACAACCGGGGCCTTCAATATGGTCATGGACAGGTTCCTGGGCATTGAGGAGAGCTACTTCCTGACGCCCCTTACGAAGAGGGACATCGTCTTCGGGCTTGTGGCAAGCGGGCTCCTGATCACGACGGTTCTCGCAGTGGTGGTGCTTTTCCTGAGTTCCCTTATCTCCGGGATATACCTCTGGCGCTCGCTTACGCCCGGGACGGTAGTCCTCATACTCGCAGTGATAATACTCTCTACGCTTGGGCTGCAGGGCCTGATGTTCATCATCATGGGGAGGATCAACCACCCGAGGATAGTCGGCGTGCTCGGGGGGTTTTTAAATGTCATATTCTTTTTCCCCAGCGGGGCGATCTATCCCGTTGAGAGTTTTCCGTGGTGGCTCAAGGGCTTCGCGACGGTGAACCCGGAGACATATTCGGTCCACGCCCTGAGGGCGCTTCTTTTCAAGGGCGCTGGAGTCGTGGCTGTAAACGGGGACCTTCTATTCCTCGCCGTCTTCGCCGCCGTAGCCATTTTTCTCGGGACCATGGCCTTCAAACGGGGCCTCTGATGAGTCCCCGGTCTATTGAATGGGTGTGGTACTGCGCAATCCCGGCGCGTTAGCGGTGGGTCAAGGAGTGGCAAATATAAATGATTCTTCCTTACCATCAAAATTCTACGTCATTTATGGCGGAGAATTTTAAATGAACCTCCCACAGGCTTAAATCCCCGGGGGGGTCGGGCCTGTTTTAAAGCAACGCTCTTCCGCTCAGCTTAAAAACCCAGGGTTTTCAGAACCTTAAAAAAATAAATCAATAAATGGATTGTACCGTAACGGGCCGCCCCCGGAGAGACAGTGCCGGGGCTTTTATAAAAAAATCTTTTGCAATTCACCCCTAAGCTGTGGCATTCTCACGCGAAATCGGTATAATAACGGGTGCCGCCGCAATATTTGAACAGGGCGTTTGGAAAAATCACAGGACCGGACAGGAGGGTAAATGAAGGCTTTTACCA
>JACRCJ010000307.1 GCA_016219075.1 Deltaproteobacteria bacterium
AAGATGCTCCACCCGTTCATGCCGTTTATAACCGAGGAGCTATCGAGCTACCTTCCCGGTGCGGGCGAGAGCATAACTACCGGGGCGTACCCGGAGGCCGGAAGGCCTTATCCGGAAGAAGCCGCCATCATGGAGAACCTCATGGATGTGGTGAGGGCCGTGAGGAACTTGAGGACCGAGATGAATGTGGCGCAGGAGATCAAGACCGACTGCGTGTGCTTCTCCGGGGACAAGGTGTTGAGGGACTCTCTGGTAAAGGGTACGGAGTACATAAAGCTTCTGGCGAAGGTCAAAAACCTCGTGGTAAAAGAGTCAGGCGAAAGGCCCGCTGACTCCGTGACGGCGATAGCCGGAGGCCACGACGGCAGGGCCACGGTTGAGATATTCATCCCGCTTGCCGAGCTTGTGGATGTGGACTCCGAGACAAAGAGGCTGACAAAAGAGCTTGAGAAGCTTTCCGCCGAGTACGAGGGCGTTGAGAAGAGGCTTTCGAACGAGGCGTTTGTCGGGAAGGCCCCCAAAGAGGTGGTGGAAAAAGAGAAGGCGCGCCTCTCTCTGCTCCTTGAGAAGAAGACAAAGATTGAAGAGGGGCTTTCCCGTTTAAGGAGCATGAAGAGATGACCGGGCGCGGGAGCGGTAAGAAAAAGACCGAAGCGCTGCCGGGTCTTGTTGACTACGCCCTTCTCCTTGTAAAAGCGGCCCTTGCCGAGGATATCGGCGGAGGCGACATCACCACCGGTTCGATCATTGCGAAGACCGCGAAAGGAGAGGCCGAGTTCATAGCCAAAGAGGACATGGTCCTGGCGGGCCTTTTCATCGCCGGGAAGACCTTTAAACTCCTCGACAAGTCCTCTGTCTTCAAGACCTTCTTCAAGGACGGCGACGCGGTAAAAAAGGGGACCGTCATAGCCGTGGTCAAGGGGAGGCTTGCCCCCATCCTTACCGGAGAGCGCGTGGCGCTCAATTTTCTCCAGAGGCTCTCAGGCATTGCCACCCTGACGCGCGAGTTCACGAAAAAGATAGACGACAGGGGTGTAAAGCTCCTTGATACGAGAAAGACGACCCCGTGCCTGAGGATCCTTGAGAAGTACGCCGTCAAGGCCGGCGGGGGCTTCAACCACAGGTTCGGGCTCTTCGACGCCGTACTTATAAAGGACAACCACATCGCCGCCTCGGGAGGGGTAAAAAAGGCCGTGGACAAGGTCCTGAAAAAGTACCGTGACAGCGTGCCCGTCGAGGTCGAGGTCACGAACTACAAAGAGGTCAGGGAGGCGGTAGAGGCCGGGGCCGACATAATAATGCTCGACAACATGGACCCGGAGCGGATCAGGAAGTCTTTGAAGATAATAAAAAACAGGGCCCTCGTGGAGGTCTCGGGCGGAGTAACGCTTTCGAATGTCCGCGAGATAGCCTCAACGGGGGTCGATTTCATCTCCGTCGGGGCGCTCACTCACTCGGCGCGCTCGATGGACATAAGCATGGAAGTGGTGTCATATGCAGGCAAAAGAGGCCGCAGAGGCCGAGATAATAAGGCTTCTTAAGGCCGGGAAAGACTCCTATATCTCCGGCCAGGCCCTGAGCTCTGCCCTCGGGGTCTCCCGGACCGCAGTCTGGAAGCACATAGAAAAGGCGAGGGAGATGGGCTTTTCAATCGAGGCGAGCCCGTCGAAGGGCTACAGGCTCAATACCTCCTCAGGCGCCCCCTTTAACGGAGTAGAGGTCTCCTCGGGGCTTTCTACCGAGTACATAGGCCGTAACATCCATTTTTACGGGTCTCTCGACTCCACGAACAGGAAGGCGTTCGAGCTCGGAAGGGCAGGAGAGCCCGAAGGCACCGCCGTCATAGCCGACGCCCAGACAGGAGGCAAGGGCAGGCTCGGAAGAAGGTGGGAGTCTCCGGCCGGAGTAAACCTCTATACGTCAATAATACTGCGTCCCGCGATACCGCCGAGGCACGCGCACAACCTCACATTCGTTGCGGCCGTTGCCGTTGCAGAGACCATTGAGCGGTTCAGCCCGGTAAGGCCCACCGTGAAGTGGCCCAACGACATCCTCCTGGACGGGAAAAAGGCCGCCGGGATACTGCTGGAGATGGACTCCGAGCCTGACAGGGTGCACTTCATCGTCGCCGGTATC
>JACRCJ010000014.1 GCA_016219075.1 Deltaproteobacteria bacterium
GGGAAGGGTGGGGGTGAAAAAATGTTTTCACCCTCCCCGCTTCCCGTTGCATCGGAAGAGCGCAACGGGAGCCCAGCCCTCCCATCAAGGGAGGGGAGGCTTAAGGAGATACCCCGGAGCTTGCTCCGGGGTGGTTCATTCGCTTTTTAAATGCCGGTACGCCTGTTAAGTTCGCCTTGTTACATCGCGGCCGGCGAGCGCCCGGCGGCTTTTCCGACAATGGACCGCCGGTGGGCCGCCAGTTGGGCGGGCCGGGCTGCGGTTTTCCGAAACATGCTCAAGGCAGACGGGGCGGACTGACGGGTGGAAGGGCAGGCCCTTTTCAACAAGACGGTCCTTATGAGCCAAAAAACCCAGGTCCAGCACTCCATCCTGTACGAATGGTTCGCACCGCTCTATGACCTGGGGGTCTGGCTCTGTGCGCTCCCTTTTGGCGGAGAAGGAGCCATCCGGGAGAGGGTGATAGACAGGGCCTCTCCGCTCAAGGGTCTCAATACCCTCGAGATATTCGCCGGGACCGGGACTCTCTCGCTTCTGGCGGCGGAGCGTGGAGCATCGGCTACGGCGGTGGATATAACCGGCGGGATGCTCCGGGCGGCAGGGTTCAAGGCCGAGAAATCCGGCCTAAAGCTCGCCCTTGTCAGGGCTGACGCCTCGGACCTCCCGTTCGTCGACAATGGTTTTGACAGGGTGATGGTCTCGATGGGCCTCCACGAGACAGAGCAGTCGAGATTGCCCCTGATACTTAAAGAGTCTTACAGGGTGCTTAAAAGCGGCGGCAGGCTCGTCATATTCGATTTTTTCGGGGCTGAGGGGAGAGGGGCCAGGGCCGTGCAGTCCCTCTTTTTTACCTTCCTGGAGGGTGACACCGCGAAACAGTGGGTCAGGACCGACCTGCAGACCCTTCTGTCGAGGACAGGCTTCAGGGACTTCAAAAGGGAGTTTTTGCACAGCCGTGCCTTTCAGCTCCTGACGGTAGAGAAGAGGTGACGGGCGGGCGGGGGCGCTCGATTCCGTGGGGCCTGGCATTACCGGGTCTTTGACCAGCCGGGGTCTTGAGAGTTACTTTACGGCCCGCGTGCAGAAGCTCCGCCGCGCAGCCAAATATAAATAAAGAAATCTTAACGAGGTGGACGGATGAAGTTTAAAGGTAATGTATGGAAATTCGGAGCCGACATGGACACCGACAGGATAATCCCGGCAAGGTACTTGAACACCTCGGACCCTAATGAACTCGCAACGCACTGCATGGAGGACGAGGACCCGTCGTTTGCCGCGAAAGTGCGGCACGGCGACATAATAGTGGCCGGGAAGAACTTCGGGTGCGGCTCATCGAGGGAACACGCCCCTATAGCCATAAAGGCCGCGGGCGTGTCGTGCGTGATAGCCAGGAGCTTCGCGAGGATATTCTACAGGAACTCGTTCAACATGGGTCTGCCGATACTTGAATCCGACGAGGTTGTGGACACGGCCTCGCAGGGAGATACGATAGAAGTGGATATGGACAGCGGCGAGATACACAATGTAACCAAGGGGCTCCGTTTCAAAGCCCGTCCTGTGCCGCCGTTCATGCAGGAACTCATCAAGGCAGGAGGTCTGATGGAGTCGATCAGGAAAAAGGGGTGGGTATGAGGAAAGAAGGCGTAAAGAGCAGGGTCTTGACGAGCGACAAGCTCCACATCGAAAACAAGACCCTTTTCGTGGACCTCAAGGAGAACGAGGGGGGGAGGTTTCTGCAGATAGCCGAGCTCTCCAACGACAGGAGATCGACGGTAGTCATACCGATAAGCGGACTCGACGCCTTCATGGAGGCGCTGAAAAAGGTCGAGGAGAGTCTCTCTTCGGAGTCCTGAGATGGTGCCGCTCGACGAGGCGTTTAACTATAAACCCTCCACTGAAGCTGCGCCAGGCGGGGGGCGCGGGCAACCCTTCTTAGACAGCTCGCCGTTATGGCGGTCCAAAAGCCGTAGCGTTAAAAAATTCTGATAACGGGAGAAGCTCAAAGTGAAGCGCTACAATGTCGCAGTTCTGCCGGGTGACGGCATCGGCCCCGAGATAATGGGAGAGGCCGTAAAGGTATTAAAGGCTGTTGGAAAAAAATTCGGGACTGAATTCGTACTGACCGAGGCCCTCGTCGGAGGCGCCTCGATAGACGCAAACGGGGTGCCGTTGACCGACAAGGTCCTTGACCTCACGCTTAAGAGCGACGCGGTTCTTCTCGGGGCCGTGGGCGGCACCAGGTGGGAAACGCTCGATTACTCGATAAGGCCGGAGCGGGCGCTTCTCGCCCTCAGAAAAGAACTCGGGCTCTTTGCCAACCTCCGTCCCGCCAAGATTTATAAAGACCTCATCGATGCCTCCACACTGAAGCCCGAGGTCATCGACGGGGTCGACCTCCTGGTCGTAAGAGAGCTCACCGGAGGGCTGTACTTCGGAGTCCCCAAGGGGATAGAGACGCTTCCGGACGGCACGGAGCGCGGGGTCAATACCATGGTATACACGACCCCGGAGATCGAGAGGATCGCCAGAGTAGGCTTTGAGGTAGCGCGTAAGCGTGGCAAAAAGCTCTGCAGCGTCGATAAGGCCAATGTCCTTGAGACTACCGAGCTGTGGAGAAAGGTAGTCATAAAGGTCGGAAAGGAATTCCCGGATGTGTCGTTGAGCCACATGTATGTCGACAACTGCGCCATGCAGCTCATAAGGAACCCCAGACAGTTCGACGTCATAGTGACCGAGAACACCTTCGGCGACATCCTCTCGGACGAGGCCTCGATGCTCACCGGCTCAATAGGGATGCTGCCTTCGGCGAGCCTCGGAGCCGCGAAGAACAGGGCGATGTACGAACCCATCCACGGGAGCGCCCCTGACATAGCCGGCAAAGGCATAGCCAACCCGATAGCCACGATCCTCTCCGTGGCGATGATGCTCAAGTACTCCTTCGACATGGAAGCGGCCTCGGACCTTATCGAAGCCGCCGTGGAGAAGGTGCTTAACAAAGGATACCGCACGGCGGACATCGCCAGCCCCGGCGAGAAGAAATCGACTTGCACGGAGATGGGAGAGGCCGTACTTAAAGAACTTGCCTGACGGATTTTTCTCAAGCCCTAAAAGCCCCGTAGTGAAAATTGCGGGGCTTTTCCGTCTCCGGCTTTTTTAAGCCGGTGAACACTCCCCGGAGCAAGCTCCGGGGTATCTAAAAGCATCCAGTATCGTTAAAAAGATGCTTTTGTATCGTTTTTACAGAACACCAGGGGCATTGCGCAGTGAATAAAGGAGAGCGAGCAAGCAAGCCTCTGTATTTATTGCGCGCGAGTATGCCAGAGCCGAGCAATAGCCCCGAGGCGCGCGCCAGCGCGCAAAAAAGGCCTTTTGTAAAACGCAGCAAGCTGCGGGGTATTTACCCTAAAAAGAGAATAAAAACTCTCCGGGACATATGGACTGATAATGCCATTTTTAAGATCATTGAACTCGCTTCAACTCAAGGCGGCCACCCACGCCGACGGCCCTCTTCTTGTGCTCGCGGGCGCCGGGAGCGGCAAGACCAGGGTCCTTACATCAAGGATAGCGCACCTGGTCAAAAACAAGCGGGTCGCTCCTTCAAGCATCCTCGCCGTGACTTTCACGAACAAGGCCGCCTCCGAGATCAGGGAGAGGCTTACTGCCCTTATAGGCGACAAGACCAAGGAGATGTGCGTAGGCACCTTCCATACCGCTGGGCTACGCATACTTCAGGAAGAGGCCACGGAGGCGGGGAAAAAGACAAAGCTAACGATATTCGACGACGAGGAACAGCTCCTTCTTGTCAGGCTCATCATGTCCGAGCTCTCTTTGGACGAGAAAGACGTCCCGTCGAAGATGATACTCTACGAGATAAACCTCGCCAAGAACAACAACATGGGGGCCGCCGAGTACAGGGCCGCCTCTGACGATTCGCTCTCACGGACGGCCGCCGCGGTGTACGAGGTCTACCAGAAAAAACTCAGGGCCATGAACGCCGTGGACTTCGGAGACCTTATCTCTGAGCCGATAAGGCTTCTTGAGTCAGACCCCGGGGTACTCAATAAGTACAGTTCGCGCTTCAGGTACATCCTCGTGGACGAGTACCAGGACACCAACAGGTCCCAGTACACGCTCACGAGGCTTCTGGCCTCGAAGCACTCTAACCTCTGCGTCGTGGGAGACCCCGACCAGTCGATATACGGCTGGCGAGGGGCCAACCTCAAGAACATCCTCAACTTCAGGGACGACTACCCCGAAGCCGTGGTTATAAAGCTCGAAGAGAACTACCGCTCCACGAAAAACATACTCTCGGCCGCCAACTCGGTCATCAGAAACAACTCGGAGCGCCTCGACAAGACTCTTTGGACCGCAAACCACGCCGGCGACGCCGTTCACTACGAGGAGTGCCTGAACGAGTACCAGGAGGCCCGTTTCGCGGTCAACAGGGTCAGAAAGATAATCACAGAGAACCCGACGGCAAAGTACAGGGACTTTGTCGTCCTTTACAGGACGAACACCCAGTCGCGAACCTTCGAGGAGCTTTTCTTCGAGGAGGGGATACCGTACAACATCGTCGGCGGGTTCAAGTTTTTCGACAGACGTGAGATAAAGGACACGCTCTCGTACCTTAAGGCCATTACCAACCCGGACGACTCTCTCAATTTTTTACGGATAATAAATGTCCCGCCCAGAGGCATCGGCAGGGCGGCCATAGAAAAGGTCCATGCGATAAGCCGGGACTTTGACCTCTCGCTCTACGAGTCTTTCAGAAAGGCCGTGGCCGACAGCGCCTTCTCAAGGGGAGGCGTCGCAGAGTTCATGGGCATATTCGAGGCGATGCGTCAGGAGGCCGGTGAGCTGCCCATCCACGAGTTCACTTCCCGGGTGCTGATACGCACCGGGTACCTCGCCTTCTGGTCAGCCAAGAAGACCGAGGACGCTGACGAGAGGCTTAAAAACCTCGACGGACTCGTCGCCTCGATAAAGAACTACGAGGATAGCCACCCGAAGGCGACGATAGCCGATTACCTGAACCTCGTCGCGCTCATGAGCGACGCCGACGGTTTTAACGAGAAGCACAACAAGGTCACCCTCATGACGATACACTCGGCCAAGGGGCTTGAGTTCCCCTATGTCTTCCTTACCGGCCTCGAAGAGGGGCTCTTCCCTCACAAGAGGAGCATTGAGGAGGAGAGCGTTGAGGAGGAGAGGAGGCTCTGTTACGTCGGGATGACGCGGGCCAGAAGACAGCTGTTCCTCCTGTCCGCGAAGAACAGGGCCGCGGGAAAAGAGACCAACCTCCAGATACGCTCACGGTTCATTGAAGAGATAGACTCCGAGCACCTCAATAAAGTGGAGCTTGAGCCGAAGGGAACGGCCGAGGAGCACATGGAGAAGATCAGGAGGCTATTAAACCCTTGAGCCGCACACGGGAACGGGGAATGCGGGAAGACCGCGGGTCTTCCCGCCGCCTTACGGCGTCCGTAACTTAAGGCACCGCCGGAACGGGCCCGGTGCTGATAATCTCAGGTCAGGTAGAAAAAGTAGAGGAGAGCGCCTTTGAAAAAAATATTCTTTTTACTGCTTTTTATCGGAGCCGTCTCTTTTAACGCCTTTCTGCCCTCAGGCTCGTCCGCTACCGCAAACGGCCCCCTGCCTACGGTCATCATAACAAGGCCGCCCGCAGCCGTTGTTATACCCGGCACGCGCTATGTGTATTTTCTTCCCGACTTCGACTCGTATATACTTTTTTACCACGGCAACTGGTACCGCCCTTACTCGGCGAGCTGGTTCAGGTCAAAGGGGTATAACGGCCCATGGGAACGGGCCCGGGAGGTCCCGGCCCCGATACGAGACCTCCCGGCTGACTTTAGAAATATTGAGCCCGGCCGCGAAAGGATACCTTACCGGTCGCTTAAGAAACACTGGAGGGAGTGGGAGAGCAGCGGATACTGGGAGGAAAAGGCCCGCAAGGGCCGCTTGAAGGAGAAGAAGGCCGGCAAAAAAGCTGTGAAGGAAGCCCCAAAGCCGTCTGATGA
>JACRCJ010000304.1 GCA_016219075.1 Deltaproteobacteria bacterium
GATACCTGGGGATATAGGCCCCGTAGCTTTTGATCCCTACCATTGTAACCTCCCTTTCTTTCCGATCTGGTAATTCAAACCAGTTAATGGGCTCCCCAAAGAGCCTCCCCCGCTCTTGCAGAATCAGGTTGTTTAGGCGCTTAGCGCCAAACTAAAACCAACATGTTGGTAAGAAGGAAATGCTTCTGCAGGCATTAAATCCCCCCTTCCCCCCTTTGCCAACGGGGGGTTAGGGGGGATTTCAGGACTTTTTGCTGCCCCGCGGGGGCCACTTTTTCCGCGCGTAGTCGCGGAAAAAGCATAGATTCTTACATCTTTCAATCTGAGAATTTTCTTCTCAGACTTTAATAATATCCCTAAAATCTCCCCTCCCCTGGCGGGAGGGGATAAAGGGGAGGGGGAATCTGGATTGCTTATTCACCCCCACCCCAACCCTCCCCCATCAAGGGGGAGGAAATTTAAAATTTACGAAACAAGCTTCGAGGAATTTAACCCGTAGCGATTAAGAACGGCTACGCGGAAGGCTGCTGCGGCGAGGCGGCCTGGGCCGTGTTTATCGCTTTTTTCAGGAGCTGGCTCGCCTTGAAGGTCATCACGCGTCTTTCGTCTATCGTTATCTCGGTGCCGGTCTGGGGGTTGCGGCCCCGTCTGGCCCTCTTCTGCCTGATGGTGAAGTTGCCGAAGCCCGAGATCTTTACCTTCTCGCCCTGCTGAAGCGTGTTCTTCACTACCTCGAAGATCTCTTCGATAACCATCCCGACGTCTTTTTTCGAAAACCCGACTTTTTCGAAGACTATCTCTACAATATCCGCCTTTGTCATGATAACCTCCTGATCAATAAAGTAAAGATATTATGCCTGACTTCCCGCCTCTCCCCTGACCTCGGCGCCGAACTTCCCGGTAAGCCTCGCGCTTACCCTGGCGTGGATATCCTCGACCTCCTGAGCAGTCAAAGTCCTTTCCATGGACCGGTAGACGGTCCTCAAGGCCATGCTCCTTTTTCCGGGGGGGATATTGCCACCACAGTATACATCAAACAGCTCAACCCTTTCAATAAGATTTGTGTCTAATTCTTCGATTGAGCTTATTATTTCACCGTAAGGCACATCATCGCGGACGATAAACGCTATATCCCTCGTGGATTCCGGGAACTTGGGCAGGGCCCTGTACTTCCTTCCGAGGCCATACTTCTCCATGACCGCGTCCATTTCGAGCTCGAAAAGAAGAGGCGCCTTCTTGAACCCGTAGGCCGTGACCACATCCGGGTGCGCCTCGCCGAAGATACCTGCGGCCTTCCCGTCGAAGGTCACCGCGGCGCATTTGCCGGGGTGGAAGAGCGCGCCGGAGCCCCTTTTCACCTCAAAGCCGTCGAGCGCCAACCCCTCGAATATCTTCTCCACCACGCCCTTGCAATCGAAGAAGTCGAGGCCGTCTTTGGTCTGGTTCCACGACTCGTCCCACCTGAACCCGTACATGAGGCCGGCGGCCCGCCACTTTTCGATTGGAAGCTTTCCGCCGGGCAGGTAGACCGGGGCGAACTCGAATATCTTGACCTGCTCGTTCTTCCTCGAAAGGTTCTTTTTCAGGTTCTCAAGGAGCGACGGAAGAAGGTGATCGCGCATCACGACCTGGTCTTCGGAGAGCGGGTTCAATATGATAACGCCCTTCTTGCCCTCCGGCCCTGTGGAGGCGAAGGTCTCGCGGGATACGAAGCTATAGTTGATGACCTCGTAGAAACCGTGGTTCGTCAATATCTCCTTTACCCTGTTCCTTATGCCGAAAAGCCTTCCGGTGTGCCCCGGCATCAGGCGCGCCATCGGGAGCGTGGTGGGGATATTGTTGTAGCCGAATATCCGGGCGACCTCTTCGACAAGGTCGGTCTCGTTTTTGAGGTCAAGACGGTAAGACGGAGGGATGACAGTTAAAACCTTTTCTGATGATTCCTTCGTAACTATACCTAATCTATCGAATATTTCCTTAACTCCCCCGTCGGTAAGGTCTATACCGAGCAACTCTTCGGCCCTCTTCCTCCTGAAGTCTATCGAGGCCGGGACGAACTCTTCGGGGTATATGTCGACCACACCTTTGGCCACCCTGCCTCCGGCGAGCCTCTTTATAAGAGAGGCGGCCATGTCGAGGGCTACTCTGACGCCTTCCATGTCAACACCCCTTTCGAACCTGTATGAGGAGTCCGAGGAGAGTCCGGCCTTCCTTGAAGTCCTTCTGACGGTCGAGGGCTCGAACCACGCGCTCTCAAGGAGCACATGGGCGGTGGTGTCGCTCACCTCGGACGACCTGCCGCCCATAATACCTGCAAGGGCCACAGGGCCGTCGGAGTCCGCTATGACGAGCATCGACGGGTCGAGTTTTCTGACCTTGCCGTCTATCGTCTCTAACGACTCAGCTTCTCCGGCAAGCCTCACATCTATCGACCTGTTGCCGACCTTGTCGAGGTCGAAGGCGTGAAGCGGCTGGCCGAGTTCAAGGAGGACCAGATTTGTCGCATCGACGACATTGTTTATCGACCTTATGCCGTGGGCTTCAAGCCGCCTCTTTATAGCGTCAGGCGACGGGGCTACTGTCACTCCCTCTATGACGCGGGCCGTATATCTGCGGCATGGGGCCCCGGTCTCTATGCTTACCGTGACGATTTCATCGACCGGGCCTCCGGTCTCTTCGACCTTCACGGACTTATCTCTGAAGGTTGCGCCCGTTACGGCGGCCACCTCGCGGGACAAGCCCCTGACGCTTAAAAGGTCGGCCCTGTTCGGGGTGATGCCCACTTCCATCATGAAGTCGTCGAGGCCGAGCACCCCGGTTATGTCTTTACCGAGGGGGGTATCCTCCGGGAGTATCATTATCCCGTTTGATGTGTCCTTTATCCCGAGTTCCACCTCGGAGCACATCATCCCCTGGGACTCTACCCCTCTTATCTTCGACCTCTTTATCTTTATCCCTCCGGGAAGCTCGGCTCCGGCGAGGGCGAGGACGACCTTGTCGCCGGGCAACATGTTCTTCGCGCCGCAGACTATAGAGAACTCTTCGGTATCGGTCTTGACGGAGCAGAGCTGGAGCTTATCGGCGTTCGGGTGCTTGTCACAGGAGAGGACCTGGGCCGTTACGACATTCGTCAGGCGGGCTCCTGTTGGGGTGACGCTTTCGACCTCGGTGCCGGACATGGTCAGGGCGTCTGCGAGGACTTTCGGCTCCGGGAGCCTGTCGAGGTATTCTTTTAGCCAGTTGTAGCTGAAAAGCATCTGTTGAGTCCCATTGAGATGTTTTTGTATCGTTTTTATAAAACACCAGGGGCATTGCGTAGCGAGCCTAAAGGAAAGCGAGCAAGCAAGCCTCTGTATTTATTGCGCGCGAGCTTGACAGCGAGCGTAGCAATAGCCCCGAGGCGCGCGGCAGCGCGCAAAAAGTTCTTTCGTAAAGCGCGACAAAGTAAAGGGGTATTAGATACTAAAAAAGAATAAAGCTAAAAAAATTTATAAGTGCGTTTTTTAAAAAATCCGAAAGGCTAAAACTGCCTTAAAAACCTGATGTCGTTCTCGAAAAATAACCTCAGGTCGTCTATCCCGAACTTGAGCATGGCTATCC
>JACRCJ010000306.1 GCA_016219075.1 Deltaproteobacteria bacterium
AATAAAGATGCTCAAATCACTGAACGCCACGCAAACCGACGCCGTCACCTTCGGCGACGGCCCGCTCCTCATACTCGCCGGAGCGGGAAGCGGCAAGACGCGCGTGCTTACCTCCCGCATAGCCTATCTCGTTCTCAACAGGGGGATAGACCCCTCCTCGATCCTCGCCGTCACCTTCACGAACAAGGCCGCCGGAGAGATGAGAGAGAGGCTTACCCGCCTCATTGGCGCGGAGTCGAAGAGCCTGTGGCTCGGGACATTCCATTCTCTCGGTGTAAGGCTTCTGAGGAAAGAGGCCCGCGCATCCGGGGTGAGCGCCGACCTCATAGTCTACAACGACGACGACCAGCTGTCGCTTGTAAAGCAGGTGATGGCCGAGCTTGCCATAAACGAGAAGACCTTCTCGCCAAAGGCGATACTCTCGAGGATAAACCAGGCGAAGAACGAAAACATCGGCCCCTCGGAGTTTTCCGGCTACTCCAACGACTTCCTCTCGGAACGGGTCGCAAAGGTCTACTCGCTCTACCAGAAACGCCTGCGCGAGATGGGCTGCATGGACTTCGGAGACCTCATCTGCGAGCCGGTAAAGCTCCTCGCCAACAACCCGGATATCCTGAGAAGGTATCAGGAGCGCTTCCGGTACATCCTTGTGGACGAGTACCAGGACACCAACCGGGCGCAGTACGCGTTCACCAACCTTCTGGCCTCCGGCACAAGGAACCTCCTGGCCGTGGGAGACCCGGACCAGTCGATATACGCGTGGAGGGGGGCCGACATCTCCAACATACTCGAGTTCGAAAAGGACTACCCGGACGCGACGGTCTTGAGGCTCGAACAGAACTACCGCTCCACCAAAAACATCCTGTCTGCCGCCAACTCGGTAATCGAGCGGAACAAGAAGCGCCTTAAAAAAACGCTCTGGACCGAGAACGCCGACGGGGCGCGGGTCGTCTACGAAGAGGCCAGGGACGAGTACAACGAGGCCTCCCTCGCCATTCAGAGGCTCAAGACGATCGTCTCCGAAAGACGGCTCACTTACAGGGACTTCGCGGTATTCTACAGGACAAACGCCCAGTCCAGGGTATTTGAAGAACAGCTCATAAGGGAAGGCATCCCGTACACGATCGTCGGCGGGGTGAGGTTCTACGACAGGAAAGAGATAAAGGACGCCATAGCGTACCTGCGCATCGTAGCCAACCCTAACGACTCTTTGAGCCTCCAGAGGGTCATAAACACGCCCCCCAGGGGAGTTGGCAAGGCTACATTCGACAAGGTGCACAAGCTCGCCGCCGGCCATAACATGCCGCTCTTCGAGGCCTTCAGGGACGCCGTGGAAAGAGGGCTCCTCAACAAGACAAAGGTCCTCGGCTTCTTGGAGGCGTACGAGGAGTTCAGGATAAATATCGGGCGCTTGAGCCTCCACGAACTCACGCTCAGGTACCTCGAAGACTCGGGCTACATGCTGATGTGGCAGGAGGACAGGACCGAGGAGGCCGCCGAGAGGGTCGAGAACCTCTTTGAACTCGTATCGGCCATAAAAGACTTCGAGACTGCCAACCCGGGGGCCGCCGTCTCCGATTTTCTCGACCAGGTCGCCCTCATAAGCGACATAGACAGCTACGAGGAGAAGTCCGACAAGCTCACCCTCATGACGCTCCATTCGGCAAAGGGGCTTGAGTTCAAGGTCGTATTCCTCGCCGGCATGGAAGAGGGGCTCTTCCCCCACTCAAGGTCCGCCGACGACCCGGAAGCGCTCGAGGAGGAAAGACGCCTCTGCTATGTCGGGATGACAAGGGCCATGGAGGAGCTCTACCTCTACTCGGCGGCAAGCCGCACAGTCTACGGCGAGACGCGCTACCAGATACGCTCACGGTTCATAGACGAGGTGCACCCTGACCACATCACGCGCCTGACACCTGAGCCTGTTGAGAAGACCTCCCTCGTATTCTCCGACGAGCCCTACTACACCACCGAGGGGAGCCAGACGGACTCTTGCCGCCAGTACTCCGCCGATACGGAGTTCGAACCGCTTGAGTGGAAGGTCGGGATGAAGGTCGTGCACCCGAGCTTCGGCATCGGAGTAATAAAGGAGCGGAGCGGACAGGGGGCCGACACCAAGCTTACGGTAAGCTTCCGGGACGCCGGGGTAAAAAAACTCATCGTCAAGTACGCCTCCCTCACCCCGGCGTTCTGACGCGGAATGAACCTCCCCGCAGCTTTTTTCGGGGTATCTGAAAACAACCCATGTCATTGTGAAGAAGTGTTTTGTATTGTTTTTACAAAACACCAGGGGCATTGCGTAGCGAGCATAAAGGAGAGCGAGCGAGCAAGCCTCTGTATTTATTGCGCGCGAGCTTGACAGCGAGCCGAGCAATAGCCCCGAGGCGCGCGGCAGCGCGCAAAAAGGCATAATGTATTGCGCGGAAAGCTACGGGTATTTACCCGAAGAGAAAATAAATGGCAGTGCCGGACTTTCGCCCCCGCCGCGCCCGGCATCTCCCCCGGTCATTATCGCCTGAGAAAAACATGTAAACCCTTTTTTTCCTCCTCCATTACATCCG
>JACRCJ010000067.1 GCA_016219075.1 Deltaproteobacteria bacterium
ACTCGACCTTATCCAATTTTTCTACGCCGTCCTCCGTGAACTCCACGACATCGCCGTCCTCGGCTATGATGATGTTCTCGGGCCTTACCCCGACCTTCTCGGCAAGGCGCCCGTGAAGGACAAGGTGCCTGTACTCGCCGTGCACGGGGATAAAGTATTTGGGCTTTACGATATTGAACATGAGCTTCAACTCTTCCTTGCTCGCGTGCCCGGAGACATGGACCTCGGAGACCTTCTCGTAGATCACATCGGCCCCGCGCCTGTAGAGGTGGTTCATCATCGTGGAGATCGCCTTTTCGTGTCCGGGTATGAACTTGGAGGAGAGTATTATCGTGTCCCCTCTGGTCACTTTGAGCTGCTTGTGGTTGTCCATGGCCATCCGCGTCAGAGCGCTCATCGGCTCGCCCTGGCTCCCGGTCGTAAGGAGCGCTACCCTCTGGTGGGGCAAAGCGTCTATCTCCTTCAAGTCGACGATGAGGCCGTCGGGGACCTTGAGATACCCCAGGGTCCGCGCTATCCTCACATTGGCGACCATCGATTTGCCGTTAAGGGCCACTTTCCTGCCGCACTTCACGGCGGCGTCGAGGACCTGCTGGACCCTGTGTATGTTCGATGAGAAGGCGGCCACGATTATCCTGCCCTCGCACTTCCTGAATATCTCGTCGAGGTTGACCCCTATCTCCTTTTCGGAGAGCGTGTACCCCTCTTTCTCCACATTCGTGGAGTCGGACATGAAAAGGAGGACCCCCTTCTCCCCGTACTCCGAGAACCGCGCGTAGTCCATCACCTCGCCGTCCACGGGGGTCTGGTCCATCTTGAAGTCCCCGGTATGCACGACCACCCCCAGCGGGGTCGTTATCGCCAGCCCGCAGCCGTCCACTATCGAGTGGCTGACCCTTATGAACTCTATGTCGAACGGGCCCACGGATATCCTGTCGCGCGGCTTTACGGTCTCGAATACGGTGGAGCCAAGGAGGCCGAACTCGGAGAGCTTCTCCTCGATGAACCCGAGCGTAAGGGCGGTGGCGTAGATGGGGGCGTTTATCTCCCTTAAGACGAACGGGAGGGCCCCGGTGTGGTCCTCGTGCCCGTGGGTTATCACGAAGGCCTTGACCTTCTCGCGGTTCCTCTTGAGGTACGAGATGTCCGGTATCACGATGTCGATGCCGAGCATGTAGTCCTCCGGGAACATCAGCCCGCAGTCCACGACTATTATGCTGTCGCCGTACTCAAAGGCCGTCATGTTGAGCCCGATCTCTCCGAGCCCCCCGAGCGGGATCACCTTGAGCGACGGTCCGGGTGTATCGGCCGGCGTTACGGTATCCATGTCGTTTTCCATATATCTCATTTCATCCCCGAGAGCATCTTCGCGATGGTCTCTCTCGTCTTAGGCCTCAGTTCCTTCTCTTCGACCCCTTCCGTGGGTATGGGGTCTCCTATCCGTATCGTCACGCGGCAGGGTCTTATCCAGAACCCGCCCCTTTTCAATATGTCTTTCGTCCCGTTTATGGCTATCGGGACTATCGGCGCTCCGCTCCTGGAGGCAAGCACGAACGCCCCTCTCTTCATGGGCAGAAGCTCCCCGGTGTCGCTTCTCGTCCCTTCCGGGAATATCATGACGGATGTCCCGCCCCGTATCTTCGCGGCGGCCTTCTCCATGGACTTGTATGACTCGGTGGCGCTCTCCCGCTTTACGCCGATGTAGCCCGAGAGGTACATCGACCAGCCTATGAGAGGGATCTTGAAGAGGCTCTTTTTCGCCACCCACCTGAACTGCGCCGGCACCGAGGACTGCAGGGCCGGTATGTCGAAGGCGCCCTGGTGGTTCGAAAGAAACAGGACCGGCGCGCCGCGCGGGATCTTCTCCACGCCCTCAACACTCACCTTCACCCCCGCAAGAAACAGCACCACCCTGCACCAGATAGCCGCGGCCGTGTGCGCCGCGCTCCCGGTCCTGTCGGCCAGAGCTGACAGGAAGATGATGAAGCAGAAGACCATGGTTACGGGGATTCCAAGCGCCCATACGGCCAATGTCCTTAAAAACATCGAGATTTTATCCTTTTCACCTTCTTCAAGTCAATTCCCGCGCGAGAAAAAGAGCAAGGGACGGGCCCGTTACTCTGAATGTACCCTCCCCTGGTCTTAAATCCGCGGGGTTTTCAGAACAATAAACTACCCCGCCGCAAGCAGCGGGGTATTCGAAGGAAATATCGTTAATCAGCCTACGCGGCAAGCCGCGGGGAATTAAACCCCGACAGGGGATTAAAAAATAAACCCTGATAATATATCATGTTTAGAAAATTTAGGTTAAAAAAAAGAAGTTAATTAACTTGATTTGAAGCTTTAAGCGGTGGTAAATTATCTCACGCATTTTAAAACGGCAGATAAAACACCCGGCTTTTCAGAACGGGGTTAAAAAAGGAGTCTTTACATGGCAGGTATCAATAAGGTTATTCTCGTCGGAAACCTCGGGGCCGACCCCGAGATACGCTACACGCCCTCGGGCACGGCTGTTGCGAACTTCAGGCTCGCCACAAGCGAGACCCGGACGAACAAGGAAGGCCAGAAGGAGACCAAGACCGAGTGGCACAGGATAGTCACCTTCGGCAAACTCGCCGAGATATGCGGCGAGTACCTCTCCAAGGGCAAACAGGTCTATATCGAGGGCAAGATACAGACCCGGAGCTGGGACGACAAGGACGGCACCAAGAAGTACATGACCGAGATACTCGCCAACACCATGCAGATGCTCGGCGGCAAGGACGCCTCCGGCCCGTCTCCGGCCCCGTCCGAAGGCCCCGGATACGAGACGCCGCCCTCTGACATAGACGATGTGCCGTTTTAGGGATAAAACCATAAAAACATTGAACGGCCGGTACAAAGGGAAAGGTTGGAAGATCTTTCCCTTTGTTTTTTGAGAAGCCGTTCAAGATATTATTCTTTTTTCACATGAAAAAGAATATCGGGAAGACCAGAAGACTTGTCGGCGCCGTCACGGAAAAGGACCTCAGGTATGTAGACTCTTTTGTCTGTGAGGATATGGGTCTTTTCATGCCTGTAGGCGGCGCGTGTTTCTACGCCCTTACCCCGCTCCACAGCCATCCCTCCTACATGTTTATCCTG
>JACRCJ010000051.1 GCA_016219075.1 Deltaproteobacteria bacterium
GGAGGTCTCATTCTTCCGTGACCGCGCTCTCCTCTAAACGCGAGAGCCGGTCGGCTACGGCGCGGCGTCCTTAAGTCACTTCACCTTTTTGCGACGGAGAGAGATTACGATGGGTCTTTCCATCCACACCGCCACCACTGCTCAACTCTTTTCAACAGACATGACCCTGATACACCCTCCGGGCGCATCCGGTTTTCCACTCCCTCCGGCAAGGGGCGGCCTCCTTCTGACATCCTGAGCGTGTAAACGGAACGCTTCCGGAAAAGGGCATATAACAGTGTCTAATAGAGATATACATTCAGACCGTCTGAGGGAATTCCTGGCCGAGGCCGAGGATATCCTCAACTCCATGGGCAAAGACCTCCTGAAGCTCGGCAAGGGCGTAAAGGCCGGTATAATCGACCCCGCGGTCTTAAACAGCATATTCCGCTCCGCCCACACCCTCAAGGGGATGTCCGGGATATTCGACTTTACTGACATGTCAAGCCTGAGCCACTCCGTCGAGGACACCCTTGATCTCCTGAGGCTCGGCAGGATCGCCTTGACCGATGAGATCCTCGACAATGTCATGTCCGCCCACGAGCTCCTTGTGAGGATAATCGCCTCGAAGGGCACGGCCAACTTCACGGAAGAGATAGAGCAGCTCCAGGGCAGGCTCGGGAAAAGCCACCGCGTAAAGAAGGCCAGGCCGAAGGAGCAGATCGACAGGGAGATACTCTCGGCCCTTACCGAGTACGAGGAGCACAGGTTCAGGGAATGCCTGAGAGAAGGCAAGAACATATTCATAGTCAATGTCAAGTTCCCCATCACAAACTTCGACAAGGGGTATATCTCCCTCGTAGACGCCCTTAAGACCCAGTCCGAGGTGATAGCCACGCTCCCGTCCAACAAGACCAGCCACGAAACGCTCTTCTTCGACATCCTCATAGGGACGATGAACGACAGGGCTTTCATATTAAACTTCCTCAATAAAACTGCCGAAGTGGAGATAAGGGTCGTAGCCGAGCCCTCTGCCAAGGCCCACTCGCACGACCACCTCAAGACCGAACCCTCGCTTGAGGTCATAACCGGCCAGGGCAGGCAGCACGGGAAAGAGACGCTTAGAAGGGTAAGCAACACCGTAAGGGTCAACATCGGCAAGCTCGACAACATAATGAACATCATAAGCGAACTCGGGATATTGAAGACAAGCATCGCCGCGCTGAGCACGGAGATCAGGAACAACAGGGAGTTTTCGGTCTACGGCCTCGAGCTCTCAAGGTCCGAGAAGTTCCTTGACAGGAAACTCGGCGAATTGAGGGACAGCGTGCTCGACGTAAGGATGGTCCCTATAGGGCAGCTCTTCGGGCGGTTCGACACCTTCATCAACAAGCTCTCCAGGGAGAGCGGCAAAGAGATACGGATGGTCACCTACGGGGACGAGACGGAGCTCGACAAACTCATCGTGGAAGAGCTTTCGGACCCGCTGATGCACATAATCAGGAATGTCATAGACCACGCCATAGAGGCCCCGGCCGTAAGAGAGGCGCTCGGCAAACCGAAGGCCGGCACGATAACCTTGAGCGCCTATCAGAAGGGCAACCATGTCGTCATGGAGGTCAAGGACGACGGGGCGGGGATGGACGCGGAGTTCATCAGGGAGAAGGCCGTCGAAAAAGGCATTGTGACCGCCGAGTACGCCTCCCGGCTTGCCAGGCAGGAGGTCCTTGAGCTGATATTCATGCCCGGATTTTCGACCCGCGATACCGTGAGCGAGACATCCGGCAGGGGCGTGGGCATGGATGTGGTGAAGGAGAACATAACCAGGCTCTCCGGCATAATAGACATAGAGACGGTCAAGGGCAAGGGCGCCAGGTTCATGCTTACGATACCGATAACGCTGGCCATAATCCAGGCCCTCATAGTGGAGGACTCCGGGAAGCGCTATGCCGTGCCCTTGAACTCGGTCCTGGAGATAATAGACTTGAGGTCCCCGGAGGAGTGCTCGGGCGACCGGGAGTTCATAAAGGTCAATGACAGGGATATACCGTCGGTCCGCCTTTCGAGGTACTTCAACAAAAAGAGCGTGGTCCGGGACCTCTGCTACGGGATAGTAGCGGGGCTGGCCGAGCACAGGCTGTGCATAATAGTAGACTCTCTTGTCGAGGAGCTCGATGTGGTCATCAAGCCCCTTTCGAGGATACTCAAGGTCCCGGGAATAGCCGGGGCCACGGACATGGGCGAGAAAGGCACGATACTCGTACTCGACATCACGGGCATACTCGAACAGGTGCTGAAGGAGAGAAAGACCGGCCTTGTCGATCTGACCGGGCTGACCGGGCAGACCGGGCAGACGGCGCCCGGTATAAAAGCAGGCGATGATAAAGCAGAAGCTGAACAGCGCACATAACGGGGCCGATGCCGCCCGCCAGGAGACGGTCGCTCCGACCGAGGACAACTACGCGGAAAGCCTCGAGCGGAACTCCATGGAGGGCGAGAAGCTCCGGATAGTCTCCTTCTATCTCAACGGGCAGGAGTACGCCTTCGAGGTCACGGACGCCGTCGAGGTGTTAAGGCAGAGACAGGTCACGGAGGTCCCCAGGACCCCGGAGTTCATAAAAGGCATACTCTCGGTGCGCGGAGAGATGGTGCCCGTGATAGACCTTAAAA
>JACRCJ010000310.1 GCA_016219075.1 Deltaproteobacteria bacterium
GGATAAGCCCGAGTACAGGTGGCTCTGTGATTATTCGGACATGATACAGGTAAGCCTTGCGGCCTTCATGGTCGGGGGGGCTTTCCTCGGCAGGGCCTACTTCGACCTCTTCTACAACCTCATAGTCGTCGTCATCATCCTCAAGGTCCTCGCAAAAAAAGAGCAGGAGAACCTGAAGCTAAAGGCAGGTCTGGCGTGATGAACGGAAAGATAACATACCCGGCTAATATAATGCACCTTGTGCAGGGGCTCGAGGTAGGAGGCCTTGAGCACGTGGTCGTAAGCCTCATTAAGGGGCTCGACAGGTCACGCTATGCGTCTTCGGTATGCTGCTTTGACACCCTCGGAAGCCTCGCCGGCTCTCTAAACGGCTCGACAAAGGTCCACCTCCTTAAGAGAAAACAGGGCATCGACTACGCATACCCCTTCAGGCTCGCCGCGTTTCTCAAAAGGGAGAAGATACAGATACTCCATCTCCATAACTCGACAGCCTATTTCTACGGTGTGATAGCCGGGAAGCTTGCGGGCACGCCGGTCGTCATATATACGGAGCACGCGCGGGACGTAAGGCCGAACATGAAGGTAAGGGTCGCCGACAGGGTCCTCTCCGTTTTTACCGACAGGGTCGTTGCCGTGGCCGGCTTCATAAAGAAAAACCTCGTTGAGCAGGAGTGGTTCGACCCCTTGAAGATAACCATAGCCTACAACGGAGTCGACGGCTCGAGGTTCTCGGCGGCAAATGACACGGCTGGAATAAAAAAGGAGCTTGGCCTCGGGGAGAGATCCAAGGTGGTCGGGATCGTGGCAAGGCTGGACCCCATCAAGAACCACAGGAGCCTTATAGAGGCGATGGATAAGGTGGTAAAGGAGTTCCCGGACTCTGTACTCCTTATCATAGGGGACGGACCGTTGAGGGGTGAGCTTACGGAGCTTGTAAGCAGGCTCGGCCTTGAGAAGAACATAAGGCTTCTCGGCACAAGAGGCGATGTTGAAAGGCTCTTGAGCATATTCGACGTATTTGTTCTCTCCTCGCTCAGCGAGGGGCTTCCTCTTACGCTCCTTGAGGCCATGGCCTCAGGTAGACCCATAATAGCCACAGGCGTCGGCGGCATACCGGAGGTCATCGAGAACGGGGTGGACGGCATAATCGTGCCCCCCGGCAACACGGAGTCCCTTGCGAAGGCTATAACGGGACTGCTTAACGACAGGGACAGGGCGCTTAAGATGGGGGTGATGGCAAAGAGGAAGTTCGACCTGAGGTTCTCCCTCGACGGGATGATAAGAAGATATGAAGAGATATACGCGTCTTTTTAACAAGGGCCTCAAAACCGAAGAACGCAGACCCTGGACATTCCTTGAGACTGAAGGAGTGAAGAACAGCGAATGGGGAAGGTAACCTTTAAGAGAAAAAGCGGAGCGAAAATGCTCAAGGCCCTTGAAAAATTAACGTTTACGGCTGTCATTCTTGGCGCTCTCGTCCTGGGCGGCTCCATTTGCTTTGGTGCAGAGTTCTCGGTCCCGATAACCGTCCATGAGGCGCTGAGGGAAGGGGTCTCCGGCATAGACAGGAAAGGGGAGCCAGTGACAGTAGGCATACCTTTTCCTAAAGGTGAGCTGCATGAGAAAAACGGCGTGCCACAGCTTGCCCTCGAGGGAGCACCAGATTACCAGTTCAGGACCCTTGCCAGATGGCAGGACGGTTCTGTCAAGTGGGCCCTTGTGGACTTCCAGGCTGACGTAAGCTCCGGAGGTAAGAACGAAAAGGTCAGGGTCGTCCCCGGAGGCGGGAACACGCCCGGAATGCTTGCCGAGGAGAGGGGGGGCGTTATCTCCGTGAACACGGGCGCGATGACCGTCACGGTAAGAAAGAAGGGGTTTAACCTCTTCGATAGCGTTGCCGCTGACGGAAAGGATATTGTGCTTCCGGGCGCATCAAAGGGGATCGTGGTTGAAGGGGATGACGGAAGCGAATACCTTGCCTCAAACGACAGGGACGCGAAGGTTGCAATCGAGGAGAACGGCCCGGTACGGGCCGTTGTAAAGGCCGAAGGGTCCCATATAGGCAGCTCCGGAAGGATGCTCGACTATACCGTAAGGATGCACTTTTACAAGGGCTCTACAAGGGTGAAGGTCTTCTATACCCTGAGGAACGCGAGCAAGAAGCAGTTCGAGCACGCCCACATACGCTCCCTTGACCTCGTCACGAAGACCGAGTCAGGGCCGTATGCCGTGGCCTCGAAGCATGACGGAAAGGTAAAGGAGAGGCTCGGCAACGGAAGTGAGCTTGTCTACTATCAGGCGGTTTCGGCCTTCCCCCAGAGCTACGGCGGGGATGCGTTTTACTACCACGCCCCCATACCGCCTGATTTTAAGAGAGAGAGGGAGAGGGGGTTTAGCCAGGAAGGGTACTGGATAAAGGACGGGGATAAGGTGCTCGCGGAGGGTAGGAAAAGCGAATACCCGGA